>JBMOHV010000024.1:0-25098 GCA_049317645.1 Bacteroidia bacterium | reverse complement strand
GACCGGAAATTAACCGCTGACCTCAAAATCATGAACGGAGCTCTTAACACCACCCTGAGCCGTACCCTTATTACGGCGTTTACGACGGTGATTACGGTGGTGGTCTTGTTCCTGTTCGGTGGGGATGTCATCAAGAGTTTCTCCTTTGCCATTCTCTTGGGTCTGATAGTGGGTACCTATTCATCCATTTTTACGGCCTCCGCTTTGGTTTTGGATACGGTGAAATGGGTTGAGGGTCGTTCCAAAGCCAAATAATTCAAGCGTAGGACGAACCCGTGTTGGCGTTTGAATCAAAGGATGCGTGGACCCCTGCTGATCTGGAATCGGCAGGGGTTCTCGATTTTAAGGCGGCCCAGGCCGTGGAGGGCTTTTTGACCGGTCTGCACGCCAGTCCCCATCATGGGTTTTCGGTTGAATTTGCAGAACATCGACTTTTCAACACCGGGGAATCCACCCGCCACTTGGATTGGAAACTTTTGGCCCGGACGGATAAGTTCTTTACCAAACGTTACGAAGAGGAAACCAACTTGAGGGCACATCTTTTGGTGGATGCCTCGGCCTCTATGTTCTATCCGGCCACAGGGACCAGCAAATGGGAATTTTCACTTCGAACGGCTGCTGCCTTGACCCATGTTTTTCGTCGCCAGCGGGATGCCTACGGGTTACTTCTTTGCGATTATCAATTACGACGTTTGGTCAGGCCTGGATTGGGCAAATCGCATCATCACACGGTGATGTTGCATCTCCAAAAAGCGTTGAGCGCAAGAGCCGAGGATTACGGAAAGAAAACGGCCTTGGTCGAATCACTCCATGAATTGGCCGAAACCATGCCATCCAGGAGCCTCCTTTTGGTCTTCAGTGATTGTTTTGAGCCTGGATTGCAACCCGACGCTTTGGTTTCGGCGTTGCAGCATTTGCGCTACAACCGACACGAAGTTTTGTTATTTCAAGTTTTGGATCAAAAAACAGAGGCCCGTTTTGAATGGAATCATGGCCCGTACCGTTTGGTAGATCCCGAATCCGGTCAGGAAATGAAGTTGAATCCTTCCGAATACCGGGAGGCCTACGTGCAGGCCTACAAGGACTTTACAACAGAATTACGTTTGCGCTGTGGTCAACTCAAAATTGATCTGGTCGAGGCGGATTGCCAAAACGGATTTGGCGACGTACTAGAAGGGTACCTACGTCAACGGTCCAAGCGATCCCGGTAACGTTGGGCCCAGGCGTCGACGCCAACGGCGCCGATGAGGAGGAGCGTGCCCCCATAAAAAGCAGGAGACATTTGTTCGCTGTTGCGGAACAGCAGCCAACCCAGAAAAATCCCGTACACCGGCTCCATGTTAACCGATAACACAAAACTAAAGGGATCAATACGACGCATCAATCGGATGCTGGCCACAAAGGGATAACAGGTGCAGACCAAGGCCAGCAGTCCCAACCAAAACCAATCGCTCACGGTTGGAATTTGCCAGGGCCATAGGGAGGTTGTGTTCGTCCCTTCCAGGCCGGGCAACAACGGACCCATTTGAGTTTCCAAAAGCATCCAAGCCGAAACCCCCAGCCAGCCCCCGAACATTTCCCAAAAGGCCACCCGAAGGGGTTCTTCAACCCTCGTAAAGCGGGCATTGATAATCGCAAACCAAGCCGCCAACAGGGCCGATAAGCAGGCAGTCCACCAGGCAAAGGCCGGAAATTGCTGAACTCGGGTCAAGAGAAGCATGGCCACCAGAGCCACTATCGACAAAAGCCATTCGCGTAATTCGGGTTTCTTGCCCGCATACAAAGCCTTGAGCATACTGGCCCAAAACGAGGAGGTTGCCAAGCCGGCCAAGGTCAAAGAAACATTGGAGATTCGAATGGCATGGTAAAAAGTCACCCAGTGGGCGGCAATGATGAGCCCGGTTGCCATCATGGGTAGAACGGTGGTGGTGGGCACGCGTAAGGGTACCCGGCGGTAGGTCGCCCAAGCCCCCAGGAGCAGACCGGTGATGGCCACTCGATTCCAAACGAGGTTGAGGGCCTCGACCTGAATCAACTTCCCCAGAATTGCTGTGAAACCCCAAATAAAAACAATAAAGTGCATTTCGGCCAGGGCCAGGACTTGGGAGCCTTTGGCAGGAAGGCTGAAGCCTTTTGACATCACGGTTCGTATTTAGCGTGGAGCCTTGTGATAGAGGTAGGCCGTCGCCAACCCAAAGAGGAGGTTGGGTGTCCAGGCCGCTAACAACGGCGATAAATTTCCTTTGACCGCAAAAGTGAGGCTAAATCGTTGCATAACAATAAACGCAAAACAAAGACCCAGCCCCCAACCCAAGGCCGGTCCCATCCCTCCTCGTTTTTTTGGGGTGGATAGACTGAGTCCCATCATCGTAAAAATCAGGGCCGAAAAGGGAATGGCAAGCCTTGAATAATGTTCCACCCAAAAAGCTTCGGTCGGTTCACTGCCTTTGCGTTCGAGTTCCCGGATCGTAGCCAATAACTCATGGCGATCCAACAGAAAAGCATCGGCGGCCAGCGATGTGCCAAAGTCTTCGGGTCTGAAGCCTGTTTTTCGGAAGAGGGTGTCGAATTGACTTACCTTCATTTGATGGTTTTTCCAAGATTTCTGGGTCACCTGGGTGAGCATCCAGCACTGGCAAGATGTTTTCCAAACCAGGCGTTCGGCGCTTAGACGGTTGATTAACTGTCCCCCAACAAAGCGATCCATCGCCAATCGATAACCCGTGCTATCACCGTGTGAATACGATTCCAAATAGACCAAGCGACCGGGAGCTGTCTGCAAGTGCCGGTGCCTGGTATGGCTGTATCCCGGATCCCGGAGGTATTGGCTTTCGAAACGGATTCGGGCTCGGTTGGAAGGGGGTAAAACAAAATTGCTTAAAACGTAGTTGAGTCCACCAATGAGAAGGGCCGCCCCCAAGAAAGGCCTGCTAATTCGGCCAAAGGACCAGCCTGCATTGAGTAATGTTATGATCTCATTGCGCTGGGCCAAACGCGCTCCCGTAAATATCACAGCGATGAATACGAACAGGGGACTCAGCAAATTCGCGTAATAGGGTATAAAGTGGACATAGTATTCTTTCCAAACCTGGGACACCCCCAATGAATGCTTCAAGAACCCGTCAAGTTTCTCCGTTAGGTCAAATACAATGGCAATCAAAACAAACAGGCCCAGAGCCCCTGCATAATTGACCAGGTACATTCGCCCCAAATAGCGATCGATTTTTTTCACGGTGGGGGGGGTGTATCAGGCTACTGGTCTAATTGGACAGGCCCAATTTGACGCATCAGTCGTTGAATTTTGGATGCCCGTCGTCGCAGGTAGGCCGTCGGTTGCGATGGATTGCGTTGGCGCGGATTGGGGAAGGCAGCGACCAAGAGGGCGGCTTCACGCTTGGTAAGCTGAGCCGCCGGCTTCTTGAAGTAATGCTGAGCCGCCGCCTCGGCCCCATAGATTCCTGGGCCCATCTCAATGCTATTGAGGTAAACCTCCATAATTCGCCGCTTGGGCCACAACCATTCGATGGTCAGGGTGAAATAAACCTCCAAGCCCTTGCGCAAATAATTCCGGGCTGGCCACAAAAAAACATTTTTGGCGGTTTGCTGCGAGATGGTCGATCCTCCAAGCTTTTGTTTCTTTCCGCTTTGATTCCGTTGATAGGCCTTTTGAATCGCGTCCAGGTCAAAGCCGTTATGGCTCATGAAGTGTTGGTCTTCGGCGGCAACGGCAGCCTGGATCAAATGAGGGGAAACCTCTTCCATAGGTACCCAATCCCTGTACCAACGATGGACCTGGCCAGGTTGAGGCTCCTCCAACAAACGCAAAACCATGAGAGGGGTCAGTGGGACCGGAATCCAACGGTAGAGAAGGGTAAGTCCCAGGGTACTCAACCACAAGACCAGAAGGAATCGAAGAATTTTCCCCAGCATGCACCAAAATTAAGCCTCTTGGCCTCGGGTAGCAAACAAACCCTTCGTCTGCGTTGTTTTTGAAAGTAGTTTAGCCCCATGAGAATGAACCACCGATGGACGAGGAAGCGCGCTTGGACCGTGTCTTTGGTAATTCTGGGTTCTTTAGGGCTGGCTTCTTATCTTTTTAGCTTCGTTCAAGCCGCCTCACCCCCCACCGCAACAATGAATTTTTATCAGTTAAAGGCCCAGGATCTCGATGGCAAAACCATTTCTTTCGAGGCTTTTCGTGGCCGAAAGGTCTTGTTGGTCAATACGGCTACCGGTTGCGGACTGGCTCCCCAATTGAAGGACCTCCAAAATCTTCAGAATCGTTACAAAGGACGGTTGCTCGTGGTTGGGATTCCAACCAATGATTTTATCGGGCAGGAGCCCCTCAACGGCCCCCAAATCGGTGAACACTGCCTTCGCAATTACGGTGTTGAATTTTTGATCCTGGCCAAAGGGACCCTCCGTGGGTCCAACAAGGATTCGGTGCTGGAATGGTTAACATCCAAGGAACTCAACGGCGCCTTTTCCACCCGGATTTGGTGGAATTACCAGAAGTATTTGATTGACGAAAAGGGGCGATTGGTCGATTGGTTTTTGCCTTGGACATCGCCGAATTCATCGCGTTTGATTCGTCAAATCGAAAAGCCTTGAGGGAGCCTGCATTCCCTGGCCACGCCCCGGAATTCCGGGCGAAGGTTCAACATAGGATTCGTCAGGGTTGGGGTTTGGGCCTGGCTTCTTTGATTATGTTGGCTTGGGCGGGGCTTCTTGTGGGGGGCTGCAGCGTCTCTTGGTCCTGGTCCGATCCTCTGCTGTGGTTATTGATGGCCTTGCAGACCTTTTTGTTTACCGGGCTTTTTATCACGGCTCACGATGCCATGCACGGTACCGTAAGTCATCGTCCCGCTTTGAATCGCCTCGTGGGTCGTCTCTGCCTGTGGGCTTTTGCCTTTAATTCCTGGTCTCGAATGTTACCAGAACACCACCGACACCATCGCTTCGTAGGAACCGATGAGGACCCCGATTTTGGCCCGCCGCGATTTTTGCCTTGGTTTTGGAAATTCATCACGTACTACGTCCGTTGGACCCAGGTTTTGTTATGCGCTGTTTTGTTTAATTTGCTCAAAGCCAAAGGGGTTGACCCAACATCAATGCTCCAGTTTTACATTGTTCCGTCGATAGCGGGCTTGATGCAGCTTTTTTATTTTGGAACCTACCTTCCGCATTTGAGTGATCCAGCCAACGGCCTTGTTCCAGACAATGAACACCGGTCCAGGAGCCTGCCCACCAATCACCTCTGGGCCTTTTTGACCTGCTATTTTTTTGGGTACCATTGGGAGCACCACGAAGCCCCGGGTATTCCTTGGTGGCAGTTGTACCTAACCAAACATCATCCAAACGAACCTATTCATGAATCGCATTCCTAATTCGAAGCCCTTTTTGGGCATGATCCTGCTGCTGATGGTCCTCTTGGGAGGGGCTGCCCCTGCAGCCTACGCCCAAAAGGGCAAAATCACCGGGAAGGTGAGGGATGCCTTAACCGGGCAACCCATTGGTTTTGCCAACGTGGTTTTGGTGGGTACAACGCGAGGGACGACCACCAACGAGCAGGGCGTTTACACCATCGATGGCTTGGAGCGCGGTTTTTACAATGTGACGGTTTCTTTTCTAGGGTACAAGCCCAAGACCTTTTTTGAAATCCAGGTCAGCGATGCCCGCGTTGCCCTTTTGGATGTTGAATTGGAGAGCGATAGTCGCTTGTTGCAGGCGGTTGAGGTGCAGTCTTCGGCTTTCTCGAGGACCGAGGAAAGCCCCCTTTCCTTGCGCAATATTGGAGTTGCTGAAATTCAGCGCAATCCGGGTGGGAACCGGGACCTGTCCAAAGCCATCCAATCCCTGCCCGGGGTCTCGTCGGGGGTTAGTTTTCGAAACGATATTGTGATCCGTGGGGGGGCTCCGAACGAAAATCGCTTTTTTTTGGATGGGGTCGAGGTCCCGGTCATTAATCACTTTGCAACCCAAGGGAGTTCCGGGGGGCCGGTCGGGATTATCAACGTCGACATGATTCGGGAGGTCGATTTTTACTCCGGGGCCTTTCCTGCCAACCGGGGGAATGCCCTCAGCTCGGTCTTTGAATTTCGCCAAAAAGATGCCCGTACCGATCGGGCGGCCTTCCGTTCCATCGTGGGCGCCAGCGATATAGGACTGATCGCCGAAGGTCCCCTGGGCCCCAAAACATCCTACGTGGTTTCGGCTCGCCGAAGCTATTTGCAGTTTTTGTTCTCCGCGATAGGACTCCCGTTCTTACCAACCTTTAATGGATTTCAGGCCAAAATCAAACACCGGATTGATGATCGCAATGAAATTTATTTTGTGGGGCTGGGGGCCATCGATCAATTTCAATTGAACACTTCCCTCAACCTCAGTTACGATCCGGCACTGAACCCCAAAGTGGATACGGAACTTGTTGATCAGCAACGATATATATTGGGTTATTTGCCTGTGACGACCCAATGGAACTATACCAATGGGTTGGTTTACAAGCATTTCGCAAAATCGGGTGTGATGACTTTTGTGCTGAGTCGAAATATGCTCAACAATGTTCAATACAAGCATCTCAACAACAACGAGGACAGCCTTCGTCTCCAGGATTACGAGTCCCAAGAAAGCGACAATCGTTTTCGTTTTGAGCATCAGTTACGCAGCCGTTCGGGGCTCAAGATATCCTACGGCCTCAGCTTGGAGCGTTCTCGTTACGCCGTCCGCAACGAGTCCAAGGAATTGGTGGCCGATACTGCTTCCGGGGCTGGGGCTGTCCAATTGGTGAGTCGCCGCTTTGAGTCGGAATTGCGATTTAACCGAATGGGTCTTTTTGGGCAGGTTTCCAAATCGTATTTTGGGAGCCTCTTGGTCACCAGTGCAGGGTTGCGCCTGGATGCCTGCGATTGGGCGCCCTCCACTTCTCGCTTGTTCGAGCAGTTTTCGCCGAGGCTTTCCCTTTCCTATAATTTCGCCCCCCGTTGGACCTTGAATGCCAATACCGGCATGTATTATCAACTGCCCGCCTATACCTTGTTGGGATTCAAAACATCCACCGACGGTGAATTCGTGAATCGTAACAACGGGCTTCGATTCATGGGCAGTGATCATTGGGTTGCAGGGGTGGAATACTTTGGAGGCAAGACCTTTCGGGCGACCCTGGAGTCCTTTTACAAAGGCTATTCCAACGTGCCTGTTTTGCAAGATCGGGGGATTAGTTTGGCCAATTTGGGAGCGGATTTTGGGATCATCGGAAACGAACCCGCACGTTCGGAAGGTTCCGGTAAGACCTATGGCTTGGAACTGTTGTTGCAACAAAAACTTAACAAGGGCTTTTACGGGATTATGGCCTTGACCTGGGTCCGTTCGCTCTTTGAAAACCGGATTAGCAGTGGCTTGCCTTCAGCCCCCACGCCCTCGGCCTGGGATAATCGCTGGTTGTTAACCCTGACAGGCGGCAAGATTTTTGCCAAAAACTGGGAGATTGGGATGAGGTATCGTTACGTGGGAGGAACTCCGTTCACGCCTTTTGATTCGAGTTCACTGAACAAAGTCATTTGGGATCAATTGGGTCGGCCTTTCTTGGATTATGACCGCCTCAATGCCAACCGGAGCAGTGCGACCATGCAATTGGACATTCGGGTGGATCGCAAATGGGAATTCAAGGGTTGGGCCCTGAATCTCTACCTGGATATCCAAAACGCATTGAATCAACAAACCCAAGGCCCAGCCTTCCTGGTAGCAGATCGGGATCGGGTGACAGGGGCCTTGGTGAGCGATCCCTCGGATCCCAGTCGTTACCGCGCTTCCAATATTCCCAATACAGCCGGACAATTACTTCCAACGGTGGGGGTCATTGTTGATTTTTAGGGGGGCGGTTCCAGGGCGAAAATCCTTGGGCCTCCAGGAGGGTTTCCTCCCAATTCCCGCGAAAGGTCAGGGCTCGATCGTCGATATAAATCTCGGCCATGGGTTTGCCAAAACCCCAGATACGATCGTAAGGTATCTTGTGTTCTTCCAGCCAAGTTTTCATGGCTAGTTCCTGATCTTTGAATTGTTCCTTGTGGTAAAGTTTGTTACTGCGGGTCGAGTAAATGTAGATTTTCCATCCTTGGGCCTTCATGGCTTCCAGGGCTTCTCGGCTGCCTGGCACCGGGGGATCGTAGATACGGCCATCTTGCCAGCCTTGGCTGTAGCCGTGGAGTACGCCGTCAAAATCAATTGCAACTGTCATGGGTTCGGTTTTTGGCGATGGTTTAGGCCCAAAAATAGGGATTTTGGAGGGGTCTCGTCGGTATCTTTGAAACATGAGCGAGCGCGCACCCCATGGCAGTTCTCATCCGCATCACCACGAATCGGTCTTGCACCGAACCGATAACGGAATGCCAACCTCCCTGTCCAAGTACATGGGGGAATTGGTCTATGGGGGTATCGACGGTTCGGTAACCACCTTCGCCGTGGTATCGGCCGCAGCGGGGGCCGGTTTGTCGACGGCTGTTATTTTGATCCTGGGTTTGGCCAATTTGGTTGCGGATGGTTTTGCCATGAGCGTGGGTGCCTATCTCAGCAAAAAAACAGAACGGGATCATTACCGCAAACAACGAGCGATTGAGGCCTGGGAGGTCGATCACCTCCCCGAAAAAGAAAGAGAGGAAATCCGCGAAATATACCAGGCCAAAGGTTTTGAAGGGGAACTGCTTGAACAAGTGGTGAATACCATCACCGCGGACAAGGAGCGCTGGATCGAAGTCATGATGAAGGAGGAGTTGGAAATGGTGGAAGACACCAAATCCCCTCTGGCCTGCGGTGCAGCGACCTTTGCTTCGTTTTTGATGGTCGGAACCATCCCCTTGTTGACATTTGTGATCCATGCGCTATGGACCCCTTCCGAGCTCCATCAATCGGCTTCTTTGTCTTTGTTTTGGTTGGCCTCGGCCTTGACCTCTGCGGGATTTCTTGGGATTGGTTGGCTCAAGAGCCGGGTTACCGCCCTGACACCCTGGCGTAGCATGAGCGAAACCTTGATCCTGGGCTCTTTGGCTTCGGCCCTTTCCTTTGTGGCTGGCTTTGTCCTCGAAAAATGGCTGGGCACCTGAACCCCCTAAATTCCATGTTATGATACCCGTTTTTTTGTCCACCAAGGCCAACCCTTCCGCTGCATCGGCCTTGGTTTTTGAGAATGTGAAGGCTTTGCGTTCAACAGCAGCGCCCGCATGGCATTCGGTTCTCGAGCATGTGGCGTATCCCGAAGGGGAATGGGTGCAGGTGGTTTTGGCGCCTGCGGCCGTTTGGGTTTATGTGTTGAAGGAGCAGAAGGCCTCTTATGGGATGGATGCCCTGCATCGCCGCGATGAAGCCCTGCGAATGGCGGGATACCGTTTGGAACGTTTGTGCCGGGCTCACAAAATCAAAACCCTGAAAACCAGGTCCGAAGTTGGTGTGGATGCCCATCTGGCCTTGATTGAAGGCTTGATCTTGGCTTCGTATCGCTTTGATCGTTACCGCAAAAAGCCCAAGGAAGGTTGGCCGGCGCCTTTGCGCATTCATGCCGAAAATCTGCCTCAAAATCGTCTTCAGGAGCTTATCGAAGTTTCCAAGGCTGTTTTCACAGCCAGGGATTGGGTGAATGAACCTCAGTCTGTGTTGGGGGCCACCGAATTGGCCCAAGCCTTTCGACGTTCCGGTCGTCAATACGGGTTCAAGGTGACGGTTTGGAACGAGGCCAGAATCCGCAAGGAGGGCATGGGGGGGCTGTTGGCCGTCAACCAGGGTTCGGTGCGACCTCCGACCTTCACGGTGATGGAATACAAACATCGAAATGCACCGGTCGGTTCCCCGGTGGTTTTGGTTGGCAAAGGAGTGGTTTACGATACCGGCGGCCTCAGCCTCAAACCGACCCCCGGAAGCATGGATACCATGAAATGTGACATGGCCGGGGCGGCAGCTGTTGGAGCGGTGATGCAGGCGGTGGCTGCGAACCAATTGCCCTTGCATGTCGTGGCCTTGGTTCCGGCCACGGACAATCGCCCCGGGGGTGATGCGTATGCCCCGGGCGATGTCATTCGGATATCGGACGGGACCACGGTGGAAGTTTTGAACACGGATGCGGAGGGGCGGCTAATTCTGGCGGATGCCTTGCATTATGCCAAGCGTTTCAAGCCTTCGCTGGTCTTGGATTTGGCTACGTTGACAGGTTCCGCTGTCATGGCCTTGGGTAGTCAAGGCACCCCCTGCATGGGGACGGCCGATACGGGGTTGATTTCGACCTTGTTGGAGGCCGGCATGGCCACTTACGAGCGCCTTGTGCCTTTGCCCTTGTGGGACGAATACGGGGATATGATTCGGACCCCGGTCGCGGACCTCAAGAATATCGGGGGCCGGGAAGCCGGGGCCATCACCGCGGCCAAGTTCTTGGAGCATTTTACCGATTACCCTTGGGTGCATTTGGATATAGCCGGTCCGGCCTTTTTGGATAAAGAAAGCGGTTACCGGGGCAAACACGCGACCGGCCACGGTGTTCGCCTTTTGTATGCATTTTTGCGTGCTCGTTCCGCCGCCTCCATGGCCCCTGTCAAGGGGCGTTCCACGGCTCGCAGGTCGGTCAAAACCAAATCCTCATGAACCTACCGGTATTGGCATTTAGCAGTGGAGACTTGAACGGGGTGGGCTTGCCCTTGCTGCTCAAGCTATTTTCGGACTCCCGCATGCTGAGCCGTTGCACCCCTGTTTTGTATGCATCGGGTCGTGTTGTTGGTTTTTACCGCAAAGAATTGGGTTTGCAGGACTGGAATTACCAGACCGTTGCGGATGCATCCCAGGCCCAGCCTCGCAAATTCAACCTGGTGGTTTGTTGGCAGGACGAATTGAACCTGCGCCCCGGCGAATCCGATCCGACTTTGGCCCGATACGCCGAAATCTCCCTGCGAAGGGCGACCGAGGAATGCCTCCAAGGCAAAGCCGCGGGTTTGGTGACCTTGCCTATTGACAAAAACCTCATGCAGTCCGAGACCTTTCGCTTTGCGGGTCATACCGAATTCCTGGAGGCTGCGGTCCGGGAGGGCCTTCCGAACGCGGCCAAGGCCCGTTCCTTGATGTGGATGGTGGCCGATCACCTGCGCGTTGCGACCCTCACGGGGCATGTCCCCTTGCAGGAAGTCCCTGCCCGAATCCAGGCGGATGCCCTTCGGACCAAAATCAATGACATGCTGGCCTCTCTCAAGCTGGATTTTGGAATTTCAAAACCTCGAATCGCTGTTCTCGGGCTCAATCCCCATGCCGGGGATGGGGGCTTGCTGGGTAGGGAAGAGGCCGATATTTTGATCCCAACCCTGCGTCAGATGCGCGATGATGGCCTCTTGGTCTTTGGTCCATACGGGGCCGATGGGTTTTGGGGAACGGGCTCCTACAGCCGTTTTGACGCCGTTCTGGGCATGTACCACGATCAGGTCTTGATTCCGTTCAAAACCTTGGCTTTTGAACAAGGGGTGAATTTCACCGGAGGCCTTCCAATCGTGCGTTGTTCCCCGGACCATGGTCCGGCCTTTGATAAAGCAGCCCTGCGCAAGGCCGATTCATCCTCCCTTTTGCATGCTATCTACGCCACCGTGGATCGAATCCGGACCCGATTGGATCAAGAGGATTTGGAGAAAAACGCCCTCAAAAGGGGCCTCAAACCCAAAGAGCTCGAGCAATCGGAGGAAAACTAGGGCAAAATCCCTTCGTTTTTCGTATTTTTGCGGCCCAACCATGGAAACCGCTCAACCTCTGTCCGCCTTTGATATTGCGCTGACTTCCCTGACCAACGGGGAGCATCGCTTCCAGTATCACCTGGATGGGGATTTTTTTGAGCTTTTTGAGGCTTCTTTGATCAAAAAGGCCGATATCAAAGTGGATTGCACCTTGGTTCGGCAGGGTAATCGCATCGACTGCCGCGTCTTGTCCAAAGGGGCGATGGACCTCCCATGCGATCGCTGCCTGGAGCCTTTGGCATGGCCCGTTGAAGACACCTCTGTTTTGCTGGTTCAGTTGACAGAGAACCCCGCTGAATCCACCGATGAAATTCTTTACCTGCCGCTCGGGGAAACTCGCCTCAATTTGGCGCATTACTTCTACGAAAATATTCACTTGCATCTCCCCCTGAGGGCTGTTTGTGCTGATTCCGGTCATCCTTGCAAAGCCCCCAACGGTTTTGAGGCCCTGGCCAACCAAACAGCTTCTGCAACCAATACCGGCACGGATCAAATCGATCCACGCTGGGAACAACTCAAACAAATCAATTTTTCTTAAGCCATGCCAAATCCAAAACACCGCCATTCCAGAAGCCGTCGTGACAAGCGCCGTGCCAACGACCATGCTGCCATCGCCACGTTGGCCACCTGTCCCACGACCGGTCAGCCCCATTTGTTCCACCGCGCGCATTGGTTCGAAGGGAAGATGTATTACAAAGGCAAAGTCGTTATTGATACACAGGCCTAACCCGAACCGGTAGGCATGGCCCCCCATACGACGCTTGGGCCTCGAGCGGCCATCACCGGCGTCCACGCCTGGGTTCCGCCCCATGTGGTGACCAATCAGGATCTGACGCGGTACATTGATACCACGGACGAGTGGATTTATACCCGTTCCGGAATACGGGAGCGTCGCTGGCTTAACGACGACACCCTGGCCACGTCCGACATGGCGGTGGAAGCCGTACGCGGTCTTTTGATCAAAAAGAACCTACAGCCTACCGATATTGATTTGTTGATCTGTTGCACGGCAACGCCGGACATGCTGTTTCCGGCGACGGCCAACATTATTACGGACAAAGTTGGAGCCGTGAATGCCGTTGGTTACGACTTATCGGCCGCTTGCTCGGGTTTTCTATATGGATTGAGCACGGCCACAGCCTTTGTGGAATCGGGTCGTTTTCGGCGGATTGTGGTGGTCGGGGCCGATAAAATGACCTCCATCCTCAACCTAGAAGACCGAGCAACCGCCTTTTTGTTTGGAGACGGGGCCGGCGCGGTTTTGGTGGAGCCCAACACCGAAGGCCTGGGTGTCATGGACTTTTTGCTCAAAAGCGATGGTTCGGGGCGCAATTACCTCTACCAGAAAGCCGGAGGCTCCCTGAATCCTTCTTCGCATCGCACCGTTGATGCCCGCGAACACTTTGTACATCAGGAAGGCAAGACCGTTTTTAAGTTCGCCGTTACCGGCATGGCCGATGTGGCTGCCGAAATCATGGAAAGGAACGGGCTGACCGCGGAGGATATCGCTTGGTTGGTGCCGCACCAGGCCAACAAGCGCATTATCGACGCGACCCGGGATCGGGCCGGCCTACCGGAATCCAAGGTGATGGTCAACATCGATCGTTACGGCAACACCACCAATGCCACCATACCCCTCTGTTTATGGGAATGGGAAAAGCAACTTCACCCCGGTGACAATCTCATCCTAGCGGCCTTTGGCGGCGGCTTCACCTGGGGCTCGATTTGGCTCAAATGGGCCTACGAAACAACCAATTAACTCCTCATTCTCGTAATAAACCGATCTTTTTTATGGCATCTACCTCCGAATTTCGCAACGGCCTCTGTCTCAAGTTCAACAACGATATCTACCAGGTCGTTGAATTCCTTCACGTAAAGCCCGGCAAAGGAGCAGCCTTTGTGCGCTCCAAGCTCAAAAGTTTGACCAACGGACGGGTTCTCGAAAATACCTTCCCGGCCGGTGCCAAGATCGACCCGGTGCGGGTAGAAACCAGGGAATACCAGTTTCTCTACAAGGACGATATGGGTTACCATTTTATGGACGCGGAGTCTTTTGAACAGAATTCTTTGGAAGAGTTCAAAATCAATGCCCCACAGTTTTTGAAAGAAGGAGCCGTTTGCCTTGTTTTGGTCAATACCGAAGACGAGTCGGTCCTCACCTGCGAATTGCCCCACCATGTTGAAGGGACTGTAACCTATACCGAACCAGGTCTGCGCGGGGATACGGCATCGGGCACAGCGCTCAAAGCTGCTGTCATTGACGAAGGCCCAACGGTGCAGGTTCCTCTCTTTGTGAATCAGGGTGATAAAATCAAAATCGATACCCGGACCGGCGATTATGTAGAGCGCGTCAAGTAGTTTAGCCCAAACCCTCGTTGTTTAATTCTTAAAAGCTAACCCAATGGAAATCAAAGAAATTCAGGAATTGATTCGTTTTGTGGCCAAATCCGGGGTTTCCGAAGTGGAAATCGACAAGGAAGGATTCAAAATTCACATCAAAACGGGCGCGCAGGCTCAGACCGCGATGGTCATGGCCCCTCCCATGGTGCAGTCCCAGGTTCTTGCGTCTCCAGGCGTTGTCGATGCGGCCCCTTCGGCTGCGGCCCCTTCGGCTGCTCCCGTAGCCCCTGCCGGTACCACGGTGAAGGCACCCATGGTCGGAACATTTTACCGTTCAGCAGGCCCTGAAAAAGAACCCTTTGTCAAGGTGGGGGACCGGGTCCAAAAGGGCCAAACCATCTGCATCATCGAAGCGATGAAATTGTTTAACGAGATTGAAGCGGAGATAAGTGGCACCGTCGTTGATATCCTGATCGATAACGCCAAGCCGGTTGAATTTGATCAGCCCTTGTTTGTGGTAGCAGAGGAATAATCCTGTGCCCTGGTAGGCAACCTTAACCAAATCAGACCCCGTGTTCAAGAAAATCCTTATCGCCAACCGTGGCGAAATAGCCCTGCGAATTATTCGCACCTGCAAAGAAATGGGCATCAAAACCGTGGCTGTTTATTCGACGGCGGATCGCGAAAGCCTGCATGTTCGTTTTGCGGACGAAGCGGTTTGCATCGGTCCACCTCGTTCCTCGGATTCCTATCTTAACATTCTTCAAATTCTGGCGGCTGCCGAAATTACCAACGCGGATGCCATCCATCCGGGGTATGGTTTTTTGTCCGAGAATGCCAAATTCGCCGAGGTTTGTCGGGACTATAACATCAAATTTATCGGACCAACGCCTGAGTCTATTCGGGCCATGGGCGACAAAATCACCGCCAAGGAGACCATGAAAAAAGCCGGGGTCCCTACGGTGCCTGGGTCGGAGGGCCTCTTGGGCTCTGAGAGCGAAGCTCTTAGCCTGGCGACCGAAATTGGTTATCCGGTTATCGTCAAAGCAACAGCAGGCGGAGGCGGCCGGGGAATGCGTGTTATCTGGAAAGCAGAAGAACTGGTACCCGCCATGGAGTCGGCTCGAATGGAGGCTGCGGCCGCCTTTGGGAACGATGGTTTGTACATGGAAAAGTACATTGAAGAACCCCGCCATATCGAAATTCAAGTGGTCGGCGATCAATTTGGAAAGGCCTGCCATCTAAGC
Source organism: Bacteroidia bacterium (assembly GCA_049317645.1). Lineage (GTDB taxonomy): Bacteria > Bacteroidota > Bacteroidia > UBA7662 > UBA7662 > SYHX01. Next base: position 9,764 of record JBMOHV010000024.1, on the reverse strand, counting down.
GAACGGGATTGTTCTATTCAGCGCCGGCATCAAAAATTGATCGAGGAGTCGCCTTCACCGTTCATGACCGATGAACTGCGTGAACGCATGGGAGAAGCCGCGGTCCGAGGTGCTCTTGCGGTGAATTATGAAGGAGCCGGTACCATCGAATTTTTGGTGGACAAGTACCGGAACTTTTATTTTATGGAGATGAACACCCGTATTCAGGTCGAACATCCCGTCACAGAGGAAGTTATTGACTACGATTTGATCAAAGAACAAATCAAAGTCGCGGCAGGTATTCCGATTTCCGGAAAAAACTACATCCCCAACATGCATGCGATCGAATGTCGCATCAATGCGGAGGATCCCTACAACGATTTTCGTCCATCCCCCGGTCGGATCACCACCCTGCATGTGCCTGGTGGTCATGGGGTTCGGGTGGACACGCATATTTATTCGGGATATCTTGTGCCACCCCATTACGATTCCATGATTGCCAAGCTCATCACCGTGGCCCAAACCCGTGAAGAAGCCATTGCGACCATGGAGCGGGCTCTATCAGAGTTTGTGGTCGAAGGCATCAAAACCACCATACCCTTTCATCTCCAAATGCTCAAAGACCCCAATTTTATTGCGGGTCAATTCAATACTCAGTACCTCAATACATGGAAAATGCAATAGATGCCGGGGCTCCGGTCCAGGTTTTTGCCGAGTCAACACCCAACCCGTCGGTGATTAAATTGATCACCAACCGGGCCTTGTTGCCCGGTCATTTACTGGAAGTGAATCGTAACCAAGCCAGCTCGTTGAGCCCATTGGCTACAGGCCTGTTGGAGTTCCCTTATTTGTCCTCGGTGATGATTTCCAACCATTTTGTTTCCCTGACTCGGGGAACCAATGAGGATTGGTCCGAGTTGATTCCTGTTTTCAGGGATTTTATGATGCATTACCTCAACGCCGGTCTGCCCATTGTCGATCAGACAAGTTGGATGCAGGAATCGCATCGTTATACCCTCGATGCAGCCTTTGTAGCATCCGTCGACGCTTCATCGGGGACCGATGTAGGTCTTGCTTCCAACGGAATCCTGGAAGCCAAAATCGACGAAATTCTGCGTGATTATATACAGCCAGCGGTTGAGCAGGACGGTGGTGCCATTCAGTTAAAGTCGTTTGACCCTGTCACGGGACAGGTTCGAGTGGTATTGCGTGGAGCATGCAACGGTTGCCCCTCGTCTTCCTTGACGCTCAAGGCAGGGATCGAGAACCTTTTGAAGCGCATGGTTCCGGAGGTTCGGGAAGTCGTGGCCGATTAAACCATGGCATTTCGGATCCCCCTCGCTTTTTACCAAAGCCTGCAGGACCGTTGGGGCCCGGATGATTTCGAACAAAAGGCATCGTTCCAACATCCTTCCGTTTGGCAGAAGGAGTGGGAGGGTTCCCATCCTTCAACAGCCAAGGTTCCTTGCTACAGCCATTCCAGCGTAGCCCCTTACCGATCCGGGACGTCCGAATCCGATGTCCCCGGCGAATGGGAACCACCCAGACCCGGTGGATGGGCCGTGGGTTCCTGGATTTCCCTGCAAGGGAACCATCCTTCGGGATGGAATCAGTCCTTGTTGGAGGCGGTGACCTCCGGGGTGGATGCTGTTGGTTTGAGGGGGCCTTGCCCAAGCTATTCCGATTTTTTGGCTGCTTCTTCGGGGATCGAATGGAATTATTTACGATTGGACTTTCGGGACTGGGATTACGAAGAGGCTTTGAGCTTGTTAAAACAATGGGCGACTGATCACCAAAGGCCCACGGATGCTTGGCAGGTTCAGGGGGGGCTGTGGGGAAGTGCTTCGTTGTTAGAGGCCCGCAGCGAAGACGATTTCCGGTCTTGCATGCGCCGATCCATGGAAACCGCCCTTCGCCTGCAGGCCGACTGGCCGTTGGCGAGCCCCGTGCTGTTGCGTGCAACGGATCTGGAGGGCCAAGGGTTGGAATCAACCACGGTTTTGGCCCTGCTGCTGGCCTTGGCCGCGGAGTGGCTGGAGGAGGCTCGTCAGACCCCCACCGGATTCCAAATTCCGGTGGCCCTTGAATGGAATCCGGGCACCTTGTTTATGCAAGAGATCGCTTTGCAAAGTGTTGCCAAGAAGGCCCTCGCCGCCTTGTGCATGGATCGCACCCCTTACCGATGCTTGTCGGTTTATCGTAACAATGCCCCGCACCTTCCGAAGGCCAACGACGATGCAGATCGTTTGCTTCAAATGACCACGACCACGCTCTCGGCGGTTCTTGGCGGAGCCGATACGGTTTTTTTGCCGGAATTGGTTGGGGAATTGCAGGGCGTTGGACCGGAAGACCTTCGTCGCTTGCCGCGCAATGTTCAATTGTTGTTACGTGATGAAGCTTCCCTGGCTCAAGGGCTGCAATTGGCCGCAGGATCGGGGACCGTTCAGGACTTGGAACGCGCCGCCTGGGCCGAAGTTCGAGTCGTACTACGCCAAATTGAAGCAAGCGGTGGCGCTTGGTCCTGGTGGCAGGCCAGAACATCGGGTGGGTCCGCCCTGAAGCCCGAAGCGTCACCGGTTTTGGAAGATCCATTGCGCCGTGAACAATGGTCTGCGATGGACCTCGTCTTGGATCAACCTCCGTCTGCCTTGCCAACAGCTTGGGAGGCCGGAGTTCCGCCTTTTTTGCGCGGGCCCTACGCCACCATGTACCTTCAAAGGCCGTGGACCATTCGCCAATACGCTGGTTTTAGCACGGCAACGGAGTCCAATGCCTTTTACAAGCGCAATTTGGCAGCCGGCCAAAAAGGTCTATCGGTTGCGTTTGATTTGCCCACCCATCGCGGTTACGATTCGGATCATCCCCGAGCCATCGCCGATGTAGGCAAGGCCGGAGTTGCCATTGACTCGGTGGAGGACATGAAGATCTTATTCCGGGATTTGCCTTTGGACCAATTGTCGGTTAGCATGACCATGAACGGAGCGGTGGTTCCCATCTTGGCGTTTTTTGTTGTTGCGGCCGAAGAAAGCGGGGTTCCATCCCATCAATTGAGCGGAACTATTCAGAACGATATCCTCAAAGAGTTTATGGTTCGCAACACCTATATCTACCCACCGGGTCCTTCCATGCAGATCATTGCCGAAATATTTGGCTATTGTTCCCGCGCTATGCCCCGCTTCAATTCCATTAGCATATCGGGTTACCACATGCACGAAGCCGGTGCGCCGGCGGAATTGGAATTGGCCTATACCCTGGCGGATGGCATGGAATACCTCCGTGCTGGGATCCGTGCCGGCCTGCGCTTGGATGAATTTGGCCCACGACTCTCGTTTTTTTGGGCCACCGGCATGGATTTGGTCACCGAAATAGCCAAACTCCGCGCAGGCCGCTTGTTGTGGTCGCGGATCACCAGAGCCATGGGGGCCGCCTCCTCCAAGGCGATGGCGCTTCGAACCCATTGCCAAACCTCGGGCTGGAGCCTCACCCAACAAGACCCCTACAACAACATCGCCAGGACTTGCCTGGAGGCCCTGGCCGCCGTCTTGGGTGGAACCCAGAGCCTGCATACCAACGCCTTGGACGAAGCCCTGGCCTTGCCAACCGATTATTCGGCCCGCATTGCCCGTAACACCCAATTGTACCTGCAACGCGATTGCGGGCTCTGCTCTTGGGTGGATCCTTTTGGGGGATCTCTTTTGTTGGAACAACGGACCCAAGCCTTGGTACGCCAGGCCTTGGATCGAATCCAAGAAATTGAGGAGGCCGGTGGGATGACCAAGGCCCTCGAAAATTCCTTGCCCAAACGACGAATCGAGGAGGCAGCAGCCCGAAAGCAAGCACGCATTGATTCCGGAATCGACCCCATCATTGGGGTCAATGCCTACAGGCCTTTGGTGGATTTGATCACCCCCGAAATTCCTTTGCTCAAAGTGGACCACGAGCAGGTGCTCAAGGCACAATTGGATTCCCTTCAAACCCTGCGAGCAGGCCGCGATGAAGTGGCTGTTCAAAATGCCCTAAGGGCCTTGCAAGAGGTGGCCCGCGTGATGGCTTCGGATAACCCAGCCAAGGACCAGGAAACCAAGGACCAGGAAACCAACGCCGAAAAGACATCCGGATTTGGATTGATGGAATGCGCCGTTGAGGCGGCCCGACAAAGGGCGACCTTGGGGGAGATTTCTGGCGCTTTGGAAGATATTTTTGGGAGGTACACCGCCCAGCCCTTTAGCATCCAAGGGGTGTACGCCCAACAAATGGCCCAGGATATCCATTTTGAAAAAGCCCTCGCCGCCGTTCGCGCCTTTGCCGATGAGCACGGCCGCCGTCCACGCATTTTGGTGGCCAAATTGGGACAGGATGGTCACGACCGTGGTGCCAAAATTATTGCGACCGGTTTTGCAGACCTGGGTTTTGATGTGGATTTGGGTCCCCTGTTTCAAACCCCGGCGGAATGCGCCAAGCAGGCCATGGAAAACGATGTCCATTGGGTAGGGGTTTCATCGCTGGCCGCCGGTCATCGCAGCCTGATTCCTGAGCTCATTCGGGAACTCAAGGAGGCCGGAGTCCCGGATGTCCGCGTGATCCTTGGCGGCGTGGTGCCGCCCCAGGACCATCCCGCGCTGTACGAGGCGGGGGTTCAGGCCATTTTTGGCCCGGGGACCCGATTGTCAGAAGCCGCACTTCAGATTTTGGGCCAAGCGCTCAATGCACAGCCTTCCCATGGTTGATACGGTCGAAGTCCTTGGCTTGTTGGAGGAACTGAAGGAGGGCCGAACCCGGGCCTTGGCTCGTTCCATCACCTTGGTCGAAAGCCATCGAGCCTCGGATCGAGTCGCGGCCGATGTTCTGATGGACCATGTCAACCGTGCGTTGGTCCAAACCGATCATCCAACCCCTCGTGGGTGGTCCATGGCGGTAACGGGACCTCCAGGAGCAGGAAAAAGCACCTTTATTGACCTTTTGGGTTGCCAAGCCCTGGACCGGGGGCATCGTGTCGCCGTTCTGGCGGTGGATCCATCCTCGGCCAAAAGCGGGGGGAGCATCTTGGGTGACAAAACCCGAATGCAGCGCTTGGTCACCCGTGATCAGGCCTTTGTTCGGCCATCACCTGCCGGGACCATGCTTGGGGGAACGGCCCGCGCTACCCAAGAGGCCATGGACTTGTGCCGTTACGCAGGCTTTGATTGGGTTTTGGTAGAAACCGTTGGGGTAGGTCAAAACGAAATCGAGGTTTCGAACCTGGTTGATTGGACCCTCCTGGTACTTTTGGGTCGATCCGGTGACGAATTGCAGGGGATCAAGAGGGGTATTGTCGAAGCCGCAGACACGGTCTTGATTAACAAAGCCGACGGAGATGGCCTGGAAGCCGCCCTCCAAACCTGTTCGTTTTATCGTTCAGCTTTGGCCCTGTTTCCACCCCATCCTTTGGATGGTTGGAAGGTGCCATGCTTGACCATGAGTGCCCTCCAAGAAACAGGTTTGGAAGATTTTTGGGATACGCTGCACACTCTCCAAGCGCTGCCCGGTTACGAGCAGTGGTTACGCCATAAACGTTCCGAACAAAGGGTTCACCAATACCGTCGCAAACTCAACCAAGCATTGTGGGCGGCCATGGGGGAGGGACGGGGTTCGGAGCTTGGGTCATCCATTGAGGACGGGGTGCGCAATGGACACGACAGTCCAGCCTCGGCCGTCGCCAAAACCATGGAAGCCCTGGGGCTACCGGGTCATCGCATGAACCAGGCCCTCTAAAAGAGGTAACCCGTCTTCCAGGCCCAGCAAGGATTGGACCGCCCGCTCTGGATGGGGCATAAGGCCCATCACCCGACCGTTGGGGCTGCAGATGCCGGCGATATCGGCCAGCGAACCGTTGGGGTTGGAGGTCTCATCCCGCTTGCCCGCCGCATTGACGTAACGAAACATGATTTGGTCCCCATCTTCGAGAGCACGCAATCCGTCGGCGTCGATGTAATAGCGGCCCTCCCCGTGCGCAATGGGAATTTGGTAGGCTCTATGGTCCTCTAGATTTTTGCTCATGGCTGCCAAGCGGCTGACCGGCTGCAGGTAAACGTCTTTGGAGATAAAAAGCTGCGATGTGTTACGAAGTAAGGCGCCGGGGAGTAGGCCGGCTTCGGTCAAAACCTGAAACCCGTTGCAAATACCCAAGACGTATCCGCCTTGTTCGGCAAATTGCCGGACCGATTCCATGATGCCTGCAAACCGGGCAATGGCGCCCGAGCGCAAATAATCGCCGTAACTAAAGCCGCCCGGCAAGACGACCAGGTCGCTGCCCTGCAAATCTGTATCCTTGTGCCAAAGGAGTTGGGCATCGACCCCCTTCAAGGCCCCAAAAGCCTCGAAGGTGTCGGCATCGCAATTAGAACCTGGGAAAACAACAATACCGACTTTCATAGGACAGGGGGGGGGTAGGGGTTGAAGGTCCAAATTTAGGTCAGCAGACGTTGAACATGGGCTGTTTGGGGATTCATCTGCGCCGTTTGGGGTTTAGAAGGAAGTTTTTTGGATCCATAGAACCAGCCAGACCAAAACCAAAAGATCGTTGATCCAAGGGGCCTCTCGAAATTGCAAATAGGCCCCTCCCCAAAGGGACCAGACCGGGCCGGATACCGCTAATAGCACCCAAGGGTCCATGTTGATGAGCCAACCGAAAAGAAATAAAACAACCAACAGAAACAAGGCTTGGGAGAAAGCCGTCCGCATGAAAGGTTGAAATTCGGCAGGTTGCAGCCATCGCGAACATTGCCCTGCACCAGCCAAACCCATCAAAAACAACCAATCCCAGCCCAAGATTCCACCTTGGGTGGTCGGTAACAACCAAGCGGGGTTCGACGCGTTCGACCCGACCAGGGCAAGGTCATCCCCGCTTAGGATGGCCTGGGCGTAAGCAAAGTACCAAGGCAAACCCATGCCCAACAGCAGAACCGTGCTCCTTCGCAGCGACTTTTGGTGCCAAACCCCCAGGGCAATTACCCCAAAAAACGGCAAGGCCAGGAGCGGTGCATAAAACAAACTACCGAAGCCGGCCGCCAACCCTGCCCCGAAAAGGGAAAGGCCGTGTTCCTGGTTTTGAAAATGCAACCAGGCCAAGGTAAAGAGGGCCAAACTTAGGGTGGCCATGATCATGGCCCAAGGCCAGCTTCCGGCGTTGGTCGAACAAATCACAAGGACCCAAACCAAAAAGCCCAACCCGTTTCCATCCCCTGCTTTGAGTCGATTCTGCAAAAACCGATCGGTCACCACCACCACCGTGGCCACCAGCGCCCATAACAATGCAATCATCCAACCAGAAACCGGGGCGGCGTTCCCCCATGGAAGCGCCCACATGGTTGGACCTTGCCAGGCACTCCACCAAAAAAGCAAGGCAGCGATGGGGGCGGCCATTAGATAATTCCAAGGGGCAAAGAGCCTGGAAAACCAGAGCGAAATCATGGAGTCGGTTGATGGAGGTAAAGCAATCCTTCGCGGCCTCCGCGCCTGCAGGGAAAAAGGGACGTATAGGGATCAGCGCTCAGCGGGCGGCTCCAGGTGACCAGCAAATCGTCCAGACGACCTTCCAAATCTCCGTTAACAACGGCTCCGTCCGCTTGGATTTTGTAGGCAAAGGGTCGGGTTCGGTTGTTAAGGGTCTGATAGCCGGTTAACCAAACCAAAGGTCCCAAGACCAGGCTTTCGCTTTCGAGCTGTTCACCGGGTTCCTGCATGACCAAATTCATGGGCAGGAGTTGTTTCCAACGAATTTCGCCCTTGGGGTTGCTTTGAGTCAAGATCCATTCCTCCGCATGATGTCGAACAATGTCCCGATAAATCGGCATCCCCTGGGTGTACTGAACCATGGTTTCGGAACTCCGATACCTGCGACGCCAGGCCAGGGTCACCGAGCGGTCGCGGTGGGTTTGCAAATGCAATTCCTGAAGGTGCCGAACATTGGATGCCCGGCTGACATTCGACAACCGTTCGCTTTGACGAATAAAATCGGCCCCAAGGGAGGTGACCTTCACATCCAGGGGATAGGGTTCCGTTCCAAAAAAACGAAAACCATAACACAGGATGGCCACGGGGGTTCGGCTCCCTGGGTTGGTGGCGAAACCATAGATCAGCACCGAGTCACTGCCCCCTCCGTTGGCTATTTCCAAAATCTGAGCTGCAACCGTTGGGGCTTTGAGTTCAAAGGCATGGACTTTCTTTTGGGTCCAATCCAACAACACGACGCCTTGTTGCGGGGCCTTGCGGTCCCGGGCTTGGTCTTTGAAATCAAACAGCAATCCCACTCGGCGGGGACCCACCCTCCGAACATCGTAACATTCCTCAAAATAAAGATCGCGAAAAGGGTTCTCCCCAAATCCCCGGACTTGATGATACAGGGTGTCCACCACTTCCAGATTTCGATTGAGCACCGTGGCATGCAATTCGAGGACCTGGGAGCGCAGGGTATGATGCAAAATCAAGAGTTCCGAGGATAGAGGGTCGCTGAGCACCTGGTACCTGGCTGGATCCCGACTGCCCAGGCCTTTGACCTCGGTTATCAAAACGGGTTGCCCCAGAGTATTGCTATCCGAATGCAGCGTCGCCCCAAAAAAGCCATGCTCTCCGCCCTCCGTGTTAAAGAGATCAAAAAGCAGGGTTGTTTTGCCACCGGTCTCGATCACTTTGAGGAAGACATTGCTGACCATGTACGCCGGCAATTGAACGCGTTTACGGAATTGATTGCGCGGATCCCTCCATTCCAATTGAAACTGCCCCCGAGAGCGCAGATAAAACCAGAGCCCTCCTTGGGTTTGTCCTGCGATTTTCCAATCCTCGGCATTCCTAAATTCTTTGGGAAGGCCCTGCCAGCCCAAACGCAACGAAGGCGTGTCACCGGCCGATAGGGTGAACAAGGCCGTCCCCAAGATCAAGACCTGCCTTAACACAGCCTTTAAGGTTCCTAAAGGGGCTGGAGAAGGTATCTTTGGGTAATCCATGGCCTGCTCCAAAGTTAACCTAAGCCAGCGTAATTCCGGGGATCCGGGTATATGGGTCTTGCTAGATCCGGATCGCTTCCGTTCGCAGGACTGGGAACCCCTTCTTCCCGATTTGGACCGGGGTCCGGTTCAGGGCTTTTTGGTGGGGGGGAGCCTTCAGACCACCAATGCCTACCAAGACACCTTGGATTGGTTGGCTGAATTTGTAAACCTGCCCGTGGTCCTTTTTCCGGGGTCTATGCTGCAGGTATCGCCCAAAGCCGATGCCCTCCTCTTGTTGTCCCTGATCTCTGGGCGCAACCCTGAATACCTCATTGGTCAACATGTGCAGGCGGCTGTTTTGCTCCGCAACGCAGGCCTGACCCTGTTGCCAACCGGTTACATGCTGGTCGATGGGGGAAAGGCAACCACCGCGCACTACATCACCCAGACCCAGCCCATCCCCGCAGACAAACCCGATATTGCAGCGGTCACTGCCTTGGCTGGAAGCCAGTTGGGACTCAAAGTCATCTATCTGGATTGCGGATCCGGTGCCTTGCATCCGGTTCCAACCGCCATGGTAGAGGCGGTTCGGCAGGTCGTCGATGGTCCCCTGGTGGTGGGGGGCGGGGTTCGGACCCCTCAGCAGGCCCTTGCCTTGCGTCAGGCCGGTGCCGATTGGGTGGTCATGGGGTCTGTTTTTGAAGAAAACCCGGTGAAGGCCTGGAAGGCCTTGGCTCAGGCCTTTGAATGGGCGGCGACGGATTGATCCTTTGAATGGGCGGCGACGGATTGACCCTTTGAATGGGTTGCGACGGATTGATC
>JBMOHV010000023.1:0-25322 GCA_049317645.1 Bacteroidia bacterium | reverse complement strand
CAAGGCATCCCGAATGGCGATCATCCCACCCCGAGGATAATAGGCCCCCAGGCCGTATTCCACATGGTTGATAAGGGCAAGTGTTCCGGGAGCTTTGTAGGGATCGGAACCATTGTAGGTCGCCACCCGCGAAAACAACTGGGTCGTACGTTCTCTGTCAAAGGCCGAACGATTGAACTCGTACAAACTCTGAAAGGCTCCCACAAAAGGCAGCGCGAATAGTTTAAAGAAATTCGAAATAGACCAAAGCTCCGAGCGACGATGGATGGACTTTCGCAAGAAAACAGGAGCTGTCAGGTTGTACAACCATTGAATCTTCTTGAAATACTTCCGAACCTTTTCGGGATCTTCGTTGAATTTATCGTAAAGTTCGATCCCTAGCTTTTCTTGATCGGCCCAAGCATCCACATAAGTCCCCTTGCCGTAATGGTAACGCGTGATCAAATCGAGTTTGTCGTATTGGAGATAATTCCTCAAATCCTTGCCGCAATCGCTGAACAATTCTTCGAGTGTTTCGGGCAGCGTAAACAAAGACGGCCCGCAATCAAAGCGAAAACCGGCGCTGTGGCGATCGCTTAATTTGCCACCCAGGGTATCGTTGGCCTCAAAGAGGACCACCTGGCAACCGGATGCCGCCAATCGGGCGGCCGATGCCATCCCGGCAATTCCGCCCCCTACAACAGCAACGCGGGCTTGCATTTTGTGGTGCCGATGGGGGCGCCTGGACTTTTCGGTGATAGGGGGCATGGTCTGCGGAGGTTCGAATCCCCGAAATTAAAAGGTAATTCGAACTCTTTATTGGACTTTACCCAAAAAAAACACCCAATCCAAATCACCCTTGGGGCCCGCGTTCCGGATTTGCTCTGGACTTAGCGCCGCACGGGCCCGGTCCAAAAACGCTTTGTCCTCCCCTTTATGCTTGGATAAGCCCAACCAAGACGGGATTTCACGCTCTAACAACCAGCGCAGCAGTCGCAAGCGGGGGTTGGCAGGATCCTCCGATACCGCCCGATTCAAATCTTCGACCGCCGCCTTGGCCCCTTGGTATTTTTGAACGGTGCCCTCCATAGAGGGGACAGCCAGACCTCGGTAAGCCCCCCGGTAGGCGATGGGCACCCGACCCGTCCCTCCGGCTTTGGCCATCAATCCTTGGTACTCCTTCTCGGTAAACCCGGAGGAAGCCCACTCAAAATAACAAAACAAAGACCAGGCCTGTTGAATCAGACAGCCCGAATTCCCCTTGGATTGGGAGGGAATCGGAGCCAAGGCCATGAACAAGGCGCTGACCCCAACAACCATTAACTTAAGCGATGCTCGAGCACCGAATAGCATAGGAGCGCGGCTTTTTCGGCATTGGAGATCCGAATTCGTTCCTGCAAAATTTGTTCGGAGGTGGAGCGCTGTATTTTCCTAAAAAGATTGCGGTAAAATCGATAGGCGGTGAGAACACCAATCCGAGCCCCTTTGGGCAAACGGCGAATGGCAGCGTACGCGCAACGAAAATCCTCTTCAATATCCTCTTCGATTTCGCGCTTGGAGCGTTCATCCAATTGCAGGCCCAAGTTCAAATTTGGGAAATACGTGCGGCCCCGGTTTTGGTAATCATCTTTGAGATCACGCAGGAAATTAACTTTTTGGAAGGCCGCCCCCAAGGCCCGAGCACCCTCCTTGAGTTCATCGTACAGCCCTGGTTTTTCGGAGCAAAAAACCCTCAAGCACATGAGGCCAACCACCTCGGCCGAACCGTAGATATAATTCTCGTAGGATTCCTTGGCATAGGTCACCTGGTCCAGGTCCATGGCCATGCTATCCAAAAAAGCATCGATGAGTTCGATTTCGATTCCGTAACGCTTCACGGTTTGCACAAAACAATCCAAAACGGGGTTGAGGCTGATTCCTCTTTCGAGGGCCAGATAGGTATCCCTGCGAAATTCTTCCAAAAGGGTGGTCTTGTCGTAATCGTGGAACGTGTCCACAATTTCATCGGCAAACCGTACAAATCCGTAGATGGAATAAATCGGGGCCCTAAAGGAGGGCTGAAAGGCCAAAATACCCAGCGAAAAAGAAGTGCTGTATTGCCGGGTAATCAGCCTGGAGATAGCGAAGTTGGTTTCGCGGTACAATTCCATCATATCGGTAATTTGATTGTAAGCTAGGGTATTTTGGAGCGCTTGCGTCGTTTTGGTCTGTTTTAGAGAAACAAATGAAGGAGCCAATGGTTTGAATTAGGCCTTCAGGGGATGTTCTTTCATGAGTTCCCCGGCCACCACCTGGCCCGAAATCAAGGAAGGGGGAACCCCGGGACCGGGCACGGTTAACTGCCCACAGAAATACAGGTTGGACAGGGTTTTGTGCTTGAGGGATGGTTTGAGCAAGGCGGTCTGAGTCAGCGTATTAGCCAGACCGTAGGCATTGCCCTTGAACGAATGATAATCCTTGACAAAGTCCCGATGAGCATAGGATTTGCGGTAAACAACGTGGCTGCGGATGGCCTGCCCGGTCAAGCGTTCAAAGCGATCCATAACGAGGTGGTAGTACTTTTCACGCAATTCCTCGGTGTCTTCCAGGCCCGGAGCCAAAGGAACCAAAATCACCAGGTTTTCCATCCCAGCAGGGGCGACCCCCGGATCGGTTTTGGAAGCAAGAGAGGTGTAAAAAAGCGGCTTGCTGGGCCATTGAGGATGGGTATAAATTTCCTCGGCATGCAATCCAAAGTCTTCGTCAAAAAACAACGTATGGTGCGTGAGCCCTTCAATGGGTTGGGATAAACCGATATAAAACAAAAGGCTGGAGGGGGCCAACACGCGGCTTTCCCAATACGAAGCCGAATAATTCCGATGTTCGGCCGGCAATACTTCCTGATCAAAGTGACGGTAATCCGCCCCCACAACCACCGCATCCGCTTCGTATTCCTTATCCATGGTTATCACCGAACGAACCCGACCGCCTTGGGATTTCACGGATTTAACCTCTTGATTGTAAATGATTTCCACACCAAGTTCTTGGGCCAGCGAGACCATTCCATCCACAATCTTGCCCATACCGCCCATGGGGTACCAGGTCCCCAGACCCAGGTCGGCGTAATTCATCAAGCTGTACAAGGCCGGTGTGTTACGAGGTGTCGCACCCAAAAAAAGAACCGGGAATTCCATCATTTGAACGAGGTGCGGATGTTTAAAATGCGATCGAACGTGGGATGCCATCGACTTGAAAACATCCATTCGTAACACATCCCATATCAATCGAGGGCTCAGAAATTCGCTCAAGCTGCGGCCCGGTTTGAAAACCAAATCCCGGATACCAACTTCGTATTTGTAGGCGGCCTGTTTCAAGAAGGAACGCAGCTTCAAACCCGCTCCCTTTTCGTAGGACTCAAAGAGGGCTTCCAGGGCTTCGGCTTGAGCGGGAACCACCAAGCGCTGTTCCGGCCCGTAAACGATGGTATAGGCCGGGTCCAAACGAACCAGTTCATAATAATCGGAGACCTTTCGGCCAAAAAGCCCAAAGTATTGCTCAAAGACATCGGGCATCCAATACCAGGATGGCCCCATATCAAAGCGAAAACCCGCTTCGCTGAGAACCCGGGCCCGGCCTCCGGGTTCGCTGTTCTTTTCGAGCAAACGCACGCGGTAGCCCTTGGAAGCAAGGACCGAGGCTGCCGACAATCCGGCAAAACCCGACCCCACGACCACGACCCTGGGAGAAGTTGATGTTGAATGGCTCATGGTCTTAAAACAAAAACATGGCCCATTGGCTTGAATTGTTGAAAAAAAATAGGAGGGGGCGCCAGCGGCCCCCGGGAAACTAGGCTGCGTTCAGCCCGTACTGGTCCCCGTAGACCGATAATTTGCGCTTGAGGACCTTGCGAGCCAGGTGAATACGGGTTTTGACGGTCCCAATGGGAATTCCAAAACGATCCGCGATGTCCTGGTATTTGTGACCCTTGAAATTGAGCAAAAAAGCTTCCCTGAGTTCAAAGGGCAGCAAAGCGATGGCTTTGTTGAGGTCATCCATGACCATTTTGGATTCGGCTTGGTTGGGAATCCGCTGGCTGGGCTGGTTGATATAGTAATCTTGGTCGGTTTGATCGCTGAAGGTATTGCGCTTGACCTTGCGGCGGTAATTGTTAATGAAGGTGTTCTTCATGATGGTGTACAACCAACCTTTGAGGTTGGTATCCGGCGCAAAACGATCCCGGTTCGAAAAAGCCTTCAGGTAGGTTTCCTGGAGTAAATCGTGGGCCTCTTCTTTGTTTTGGGTCAAAAACAAGGCATACCCTTTGAGGGCGAGGGCGTGGGTAGCGACTTGATCGGTGAAGTTGGTATCCATTTGTTTAACCTTTGGGGCGAATCGTTAAACAAAAATACAAGAAATTTTCAAAATCCAAGCGTTTGTTGAATTTTTCTTCAAAAAAGTTAAACAAAAATGGACCGAGGCCCTGCCACCCCCCCATCGAGGCTCTGCTACATCCCTGAACCCATCATGGCCTCCATGCTGGTCCAGGGCAAACCGAATTTTTCACCCAGATAACGCTGGGTCAAAAGACCTTGGTGGCAATAAACGCCCGCCCGCAGTCCAGGCTCCAGCCACAAACAAGTCTCCATCCCCCCCCGTTGCCCGGCTTCCAAAAGGATGGGGGTCATAATATTGCTGAGCGACTCCGAAGCTGTCTGCGAAACCCGGGATGGAATGTTGGGCACCCCGTAGTGAATCACTCCGAATTGCTCAAAAACAGGACGGGTATGGTTGGTGAGCCTGGAAGTCTCAAAACAACCGCCGTGGTCAATGCTTACATCGACAATCACCGAACCGGTTTTCATGCCGCGGACCATGTCCTCGGTCACTACCATGGGGGTGCGACCGTTGCGGGCACCCATCGCCCCCACGGCGACATCGGCCATGGCCAGTTGCTCGGCCAACAAGCGGGGGTGCAGCACCGATGTGTACACCGGGCGGCCCACCAGAGCCTGCAAGCGACGGAGCCTCCGCAGTGAATTATCAAAGACCACCACCTCACTCCCCAATCCAAGGGCCGCACGGGTGGCTTGCTCCGCAACGGTACCGGCTCCCAGTATCAGAACACGGGTGGGGGGAACCCCGCTCACCGAACCCAACAAACGACCCCGACCTTGGTATTGATTGCTCATGTATTCCGATGCAATAAGAATTGCCATCGTTCCGGCAATTTCACTCATGGAACGGACCACCGGCAGGTAACCACTGCGATCGGTCAGATGCTCGTAGGCAATCCCTGTGATACGACGAGAAACCGTTTCTTTGAGGTCGGCAGCACCCAATCCCGGTAAATGCAAAGCCGAAAAAACCGTTTGCCCAGAACGCAAATACCCTAGCTCCTCGGTAGGCACCGGACCCACCTTGACCACCACCGGACACGCATAGATTTCAGCCGGTCCATCGGCCAATTGAGCCCCTGCCTCGGCGTAATCCTGATCGCTAAAAAAACTAGGGACGCCGGCATCCCGCTCCACTACCACCTGGTGACCGTTATGAACCAACAAAGCAACCCCCTGAGGCGTAATGGCCACCCTGTTCTCCTGAAATCCTCGCTCACAGGGTATCCCAACGCGGAGGCTCACCTGCCGAGTGGAGGTAGCAACGGGGGCAAGGAGGGTATCGGGGGCACTCATAGTCATAACGAATTTAGGGTCAAAGCGGGTCTAGGCCATCCACCCAGGTCAGGCGTCGCTGATGGGGGACTTCAGCGGGATCGATGCCATCACCCCGCAGATCCGTTGCCTGGACCAGCGTTTCCAGCTTATAAAAAAGAGTCGATGCAGGCAAATAAGGGCCTGCTCGTTCCGGCCATTCCAGCCAAATCCAGTCGGCCCGGTCCCATAAGTGCTCCGGGTCCATGTCCAACCACTCCTCCGGTCCCCGCAGACGGTCGAGGTCGGCATGGATCACAACCTTGCCATGGTCGGTGCGATACTCCTGCATCAAAGCATAGGTTGGGGAGGTCGGCAATGGATCGCAACCGAGGCAGGAGCCCATGGCGCGGAACAACGTGGTTTTGCCCGCACCCATTTCACCTATCAAGGCCAAAACGATCGGCAAAGAACCGGTCCGGCGACGGAGGGCGTGATCCAACAAAGCCTGTGCGGTCCCATCCAAATCGGAGAGACCAAAGACTTTTTCTAACATACCAACATGGGATAACCTACCGTTCACCGCGCAGGCCACGGGTCCAGTGGATCAACCGGCCAGGGCCGCTGCCCCGCCAACAATCTCCGTTATTTCGGTGGTAATCGCCGCCTGTCGGGCTCGGTTGTATTGAAGCCTCAATTCCCGTAACAAATCCCCCGCATTTTCGGTCGCCTTGTCCATCGCTGTCATGCGGGCACCGTGCTCCGATGCCTGGGTGTCCAACATGGCTTTGTGCAAATCAATAGCCAGCGAAAACGGTAACAAATCCTGAACGATCTCTTCACGGCCGGGTTCGTACAAATAATCAGCCGACCCTTGGCCGGAGCCGGAGCTGGCGCCTGTTGCGGATGCACTTGGGGGCTCGGCCTGCAAGGGCAACCAGGGCATCACCCGAAAATACTGAACCACCGGGTTTTTGAATTCGCTGAAAACCACTACGACCTGATCGTATTCTCCCTGAATGAAGGCTTTGCTAAGTTCAGCAGCCATCTCGGCGGTGGCCTGATAACGGATTTTGAGCATCAAATCCTTGAATCGCAAGTCCTGGGGCAGGCCGGAACGCTTAAAGAAATCGACCCCTTTGCGACCCACCGGAATCAGAGTTGCCTGTTGGTCCTCTGGCAAATTCTGCATGAATCGGCGAGCTGTTTTGATGAGATTGCTGTTAAATCCGCCACACAAACCTTTATCCGATGTTAGCAAAACAACGCCCACACGTTTGATTTCCCGGACCGTGGTCAAGGGCATTTCTGCTGTAGAACCATCAAGACCCGAAACCAATCGACCGACCATGTTTTGCAACCCCTCGGCATAGGGACGAATTTGCTGAATCGCTCCTTGGGCCCTCCTCAATTTGGAGGCCGAAACCATTTTCATGGCTTTGGTGATCTGTTGTGTTGAAACAACCGAGGCGATGCGGACCCTGACTTCTTTGAGATTGGCCATTGGTGGTTTTGATTACCGTTCTTAGGCTTTGTATCGGGCGACTAACTGCTTGGCCGTGGCCGACAGAACATCGGTCAGGCTGTCATCGAATTTACCGGCTTTGAGGGCCTCCAGAACCTGGGGATGATTGGCCCGCATGGTGGCCAGAAAATCAGCCTCAAATTCCCGAACCTTGGCCATGGGCACATCCATCAATAGACCCTTGGTACCCAAGTAAATAATTGCAATCTGATCCTCCACCCGGAAAGGCGAGTATTGTGGCTGCTTGAGGATTTCAACGTTTCGGGCTCCTTTGTCCAAAACAGCCTTGGTAGAGGCGTCCAGATCGGATCCAAATTTGGAGAAGGCCTCCAATTCCCGGTACTGCGCCTGGTCCAGCTTGAGGGTACCAGCCACTTTCTTCATGGACTTGATTTGAGCGTTCCCCCCTACCCTGGACACCGAGATACCCACGTTAATGGCGGGACGGACACCGGAATTGAAGAGATTGGACTCCAAGAAAATCTGGCCATCGGTGATCGAAATCACGTTGGTAGGAATATAGGCCGATACGTCACCGGCTTGAGTTTCAATGATTGGCAAGGCCGTTAATGAGCCACCGCCTTTGACCTTGCCTTTGAGTGACTCGGGCAGATCATTCATCTTTGCGATAATCTCATCGTTGTAATTCAACTTGCAAGCTCTTTCGAGAAGGCGGGAGTGCAGGTAAAAAACGTCCCCGGGATAAGCTTCGCGTCCGGGAGGGCGACGTAACAACAGCGATACTTCCCGATAGGCCACCGCTTGCTTGGACAAATCGTCGTAAACAATCAGGGCAGGATTTCCAAGATCCCTGAAATACTCCCCAATCGCCGCTCCAGCCATGGGCGCATAGAACTGAAGGGTTGCAGGGTCCGATGCAAAGGCACCCACCACAATGGTATAAGGCATGGCCCCGTTGACTTCAAGGGTCTTGACGATGTTGGCCACGGTCGAGGCCTTTTGACCCACCGCAACATAAATACAATAAACCGGCTTGCCGGCTTCGTAAAATTCCTTTTGGTTGATAATGGTATCAAGCGCAATCGCGGTTTTACCCGTTTGACGGTCGCCAATAATCAACTCGCGCTGACCACGACCTACCGGAATCATGGAGTCGATGGCCTTGATACCGGTCTGCAACGGTTCGTGAACCGGCTGACGGAAAATCACGCCGGGAGCTTTGCGCTCAATCGGCATCTCAAAGGTCTCCCCTTGCAGAGGTCCCTTGCCATCGATGGGTTGACCCAGGGTATTCACCACACGTCCCAGCATTCCGTGACCTACTTTGATCGAAGCAATCAGGCCGGTACGTTTGGCCGTATCTCCTTCTTTGATCCCCTCGGAACCGCCCAAAAGAACCGCGCCCACATTGTCTTCTTCGAGGTTGAGGACGACCGCCCGGGTTCCATTTCCGAATTCGATTAATTCCCCGGCCTGAACACGGGTCAAACCGTAGAGACGGGCAATTCCGTCACCCACTTGCAGAACCGTTCCGGTTTCTTCGAGTTGGGACTGGGACTGATGACCTGCGAGTTGTTCCCGTAGGATGGCGGAAATTTCGTCCGGCTGTAAATGTGCCATAATTTAAAATTTTTGGAGATAAGGATTGTCGGAAAACTGCCGACGTAGTTCTTTCAAATCCCGGCGCAACGATGCATCCACGCGGAGGTCACCGCTTTGCATCACGTAACCACCCAAGAGGTCGGGATCCTGGGCGTAGGCAAATTCAACGCCGTCGCCCAAGGCGTTGCGCAATTGTTGTTCCAAATCCTTTCGGTTGCCGTCATCCATGGCTTGGGCCGAAGTGACCCGAACCCGGACGGTTCCTTTTTGTTGTTCAAACAATTCAACAAAAGCTTGGGCCATCCCTCCGGTTTCGGCTTCGCGATGCTTACGCACCACCAATTCCAAAAAGGACATCGTGAGGGAATCAAAAGACCCGGCGAACAAGGCGCCCAGGACACGGTTCTTGGCGTCTGCCTTGATGAGTGGCGAACGAAACATGCGGTCCAAATCCCGATTGCTGCGCACAGCCCCTGCCAAATACTTCATGTTTTGGTAAACCTGATCAGCGCAGCCCCGCTCGGTGGCCAAGCGAAGCAACGAAACAGCGTATCGTTTTGCAATGCGTGGGTTGTTCATTCAGCGGGATGGTTTAGGGGGGTTCAGCGAGAGATGAGCTTGTGTTGCGATTAGCGAGCGGGGATGTGGAGTTCTCGGAGTTGCTGTTGCAAATAGGCCTCTTGGGCCTCGTCCTTGTGAAGTTCCTTGCGCAGTAACTTTTCGGCAACATCCACCGACAAAGTGGCGACCAGGTTTCGAACCTCCGTCAAGGTAGCCTTGCGTTCGTTTTCGATATCCTGACGAGCGAGGTCCAAAAGGCGCTTGCCTTCTTCTTCGGCTTTGGTCCTGGCCTCGGAGAGCAGATGATCCCTGGTCTTCTTGGCTTCGGTCAATAACTGATCGCGATCGGCACGGGCCTGGGCCATCAATTGTTCGTTATCCGCCTGCAATCGCACCATGGCGTCGCGGGCTTCTTTGGCTGCATCGAGGGCCTGTCTGATTTGGGCGTCCCTTTCGTTGACTGAATCCAAAATCGGTTTCCACGCAAACTTGCGGAGAACCAGCAAAAGGAGCAAAAACGATAAGGCAGGCCAGACCAGCAGACCCAGTTGAGGGGTTACCAAGTCCATGGAGACCGCCTTAGGCTACCAGCAGGGCAACAACCACCGCGAACAAGGCAACCCCTTCGATAAGGGCCGCGGCAATGATCATGGCAGTCTGAATTTTGGGGGCTGCTTCGGGCTGACGAGCAATGGCTTCGGTGGCTGAACCGCCGATGCGGCCAATACCAATGCCAGCGCCCATGGCGGCGAGTCCTGCTCCAATAGCGGCGAGTCCTGTAATCGTTGTCATAACTTTGAATTTAGGTTGTTAAGGTTTTGGTTGGTTTGGGAATTCGGTCAAATCAATGGTGATCGTTGGGTTCGGGTTCGGCGGTTGCCAAACCGATAAACAAAGCGCTGAGAAGGGTAAAAACGTAGGCTTGCAAAACCGCCACCAGCATTTCAAGGCATTCCATAAATAGCACAAAAGCCAAAGAAACCGGAGCCATGGCCAAGCTTTTGAAAATAAAAATCAAGGAGATCAGGCTGAGAATGATGATGTGACCCGCGGTGATGTTAGCGAACAAACGAATGGTCAACGCAATAGGTTTGGAGATAATGCCCACCAATTCAACCGGCACCATGATGGGGTACAACCAAAGGGGCACATGGGGTTTGAAAATATGACCCCAATAATGTTTGTTACCGCTCCAATTGGTGATGACCATGGTAAAGACCGCAAGCACCAAGGATACGGCAATATTGCCGGTCAAATTGGCCCCGGTCGGGAGCAAGCCCAACAAATTATTAATCCAGATAAAGAAAAAAGAGGTTAACAAATACGGCATATAGCGCTGATAGCGATGTTCGCCAATATTGGGCCGAGCGATATCATCCCTCACAAAGAGGATAATCGGCTCCAGAAAGCGAGCCAATCCACCGGGAAGGCGTTGTTCGGAACGGGCATAGGAACGGGCGACGGATCCAAAGATCCATAC
Source organism: Bacteroidia bacterium (assembly GCA_049317645.1). Lineage (GTDB taxonomy): Bacteria > Bacteroidota > Bacteroidia > UBA7662 > UBA7662 > SYHX01. Next base: position 14,587 of record JBMOHV010000023.1, on the reverse strand, counting down.
CAGCAGGACAACGCTCAAAAGCATGGAGGCCACGTTCTTTGTTATCGAAAAATCAAGAACTCGAAGTCCCGAGGCCTCCGTGATATGACCGTGTTCGTCCATTTGGAAGGTGAGACCCTTGGAAACAGGGCGAGCATGGCCATGTTCAAAGGCCGATGACATCATGGTGTGAAGGGCGCCTTGGCACCACAGAAGGACCGGCAGAGGAATCGAAACCGGATGAACAACCCCATCGGCATCGGTGTGATCGTACAAATGCCAATCGTGGGCGTCGGCAATATGATGCAAAATAACTTTGGAGGGGTCAAAAGCCTGTTCCGCTGCGGTATCCGCCGAGGCTTGTTCGGTGTCGTTATGGGGTGCCGAAGGGGTGACTGCCCAAGCAAGGCGAGGAGCCGCCGACAACAACCACAGGCCCAGAATGGTCAGGCACAGGGAAAAGCCGCGGACTACAAAACAATGATGCATGGGGTATGGTGCAATAAAGGGCCTTTGGGCATGATTCAAGGCCGATTTGACCCGATTTCAATGCGGGCGCAAGATAGAGACCAAGGCCCGATTTACAAAAGCCAAATCAAGGAGAATCAGGGCAACAAAAACAAGGGCATCGGCTTTGGTTTCCAGAACCCCCAGCCATCGTGCCACCAAGACGGCCATTAGGTTCAAAAGCAAATGCAACAAGGGCAATGGAATCGCCCAGGCCTGGTTCGGCGTGCGGCGGCGCGATACCCCGTGGATGCAGAAGAAATAAAGGACCGTGACACCGCCTGTCAAAAACCAAGACGTCCACCAAGCACGCAATCCAACCCCGCCAAGCAAGGTGACCAGCTTATAGGCCACGGCTAGCAAGCCGTGCAGGGCCACAAATCCCAGGAACCAAGAAGCCAATGGCGATAAACGAGCCAATCAACGCTCTTTGAGCCGGGAAAAAACCCCTGCAAATGCCAAAACAAGACCTACCAACAAGCCCAAAAGGGTCCAATAAGGCCTGGAAGTCCCCTGACGACGGTCCATGACGGACCCCAACCAAGCCCCGACAGCGATGGGCAAGGCCATTTGGACGGCCAACCCCCCGTATCGAGCTAAACCCTCAAGCCGTTTTGGCATGGGCATCCCCGGCATACACCGGACGCAAGGCCTGCATGGTGCAGCGCCCCGACAATTGGGCCCCTTCTTCGACCACCAACTTGGGTGCGGTGATGTCCCCGTTTACTTGGGCCGTAGCGGATAATAGAATGGATTCGGAGGCCTCAATGGGGCCGTTGACCTTGCCCAAGACATGCACATACTGGCAACGAACCGGTCCGTGGATGGAGCCTTGGGCTCCAATGACCAAACGGCCTTCGATGCGAACCTCCCCCTGGACGGTGCCGTCGAGACGAAGGTCTCCTTTGCAGGTCAAATTGCCTTCCAGGACAGCCCCTTCGGCCATCGCATTCATGACAACGCCGGTTGCACGGCCAAGTTTCAGCGGTAATTGCAAGTTCATTTGGCAAATTTAAGATTAACGGCCGGCCTTTCGGTTGGCAAATTCCCTTTCAACCTCCAAACGGAGCAGCGAATCGGCCCAACCGTTGGGGGCCAAGAGGCTGTCCGGGTGGTAATTCTGTCCTACGTTCGGCAAAGGCAGGTCTTGGTAAAGCAACGAATCTTCCCCCAGCCACTCTCTTCGGAGGACGGACCATTGGCTGCGACTGGTTTGGAGAACCTCTTCAAGGGAATCCAGCCGACGGGTCTGCTCCACCACCTGCCGCTGCCAGTCCCGGTTGGCAGCACCCGGCATATACCCCCCCAAAGGTGTGTAGAGCAACAGAGCTCCAAAAAAGAGCCAACCCAGGACCAAAACAGTGCTAAGGAGGACAAACCAATTGAGCGGTCGCAGTCGAACGTTCACAATCGCATCCAATTCGCCTTCGGTCCGCACGATTATTCGGTAATCCAGGCGCATTTTTCGCCAAAAACGGAGGAAGCGGGGGCCGAAACGGAGGAATTTCATGAGCTTGGCCGCAATTTATAACTTTACCTCCGTTATTGGAGGTTATCCGATTTCATGCGCCACCCGGACCCCTGCACGTTGAACGCCCCCCTGCCCGCTTGGGCCGCTACCGGCCTTGATCGTCGTCTTGCCAAAAGACATCGCTGGGTCCTGTGCTTCGTCGTGCTGTTCGTCACCTTGTACAGCGGGCCAACAGCCCAGGCTCAGAGCTGGGCCAAGCGGCAGTACCAAAACATAACGGCCCGCTTCAACGGATTGTATTACGCCCAATTGCGTTACGACGAAGCGATGCAAGAAATCCACCGCAACCACAAAGACGATTATGCCCAATGGCTCCCCGTTTTTGTGGAATCCCTGGATGCGTCGGTTGCTTCGGGAAGTTCGGCCTTTGAAGAGTCCATCAAAAAATGTTCCAACCTGATTCAGCGCAAAGAACACAGCCGCTGGGTGGACGATGGCTTCTTGCTCATTGGGAAATGTTATTATTTGCGACGAGACTATTTTGACGCCATTGAAACCTTTCAATACGTCATCAAAAAGTACAAGGGTCAACCCAACGCAGACCATGCCGCTGCCTGGCTGGTTCGGTCCTACACCGCGTCCGGTCAATACGGACCCGCGCAGGGTGCCTTGGAAAAAGCCCTCGAAAACCCCCGGGCGGTTGCCCGCAGCAGGGCCATGCTCTACCTAGCGGCCGCCGAATGCCAATTGGCCCAAAAGCGGCCTGTCAAAGCGGCCGAATACCTCGAAGGAGCTCTGCCATACCCCATGTCAGCAGCCCAACGTCGAAGAACGCATTTCTTGTTGGGACAACTCTACCTTGAGATTGAAAGCCGCAAAGCTCCGGCCCACTTTCAGAAAGCACAACGCGGTCGACCCGATCCCGAACTCCGGTTTCAATGCAAAATCAAATCCGTTACCGCCTACACCGATGCCCGTAGCGGAGCCCGCAACGCCCGCCGTATTCTCAACAACCTCATCAAATCCAAAAAATACATTGCCTACCGCGATGTTCTATATTTTGAATTGGCTTTGCTGGACCAAGCCGACCAAAAAACCACCGACGCCGAAAAAAACCTTCGACTTGCCTTGACCCATTCGTTGGAAATCAACGCCCAGCGCAAAAAAACCTGGCTGGCCTTGGCCGATGCCTGTTTTGAAGAAAAACGGTACGAAGAGGCCCGCCTCTTTTACGATAGCCTAAGCACCAACATCGACAAAGAATACCCCCGCTTCAAAGAAATCAAAAACAAGCAAGCCTATTTGGGTGAAATGGTTCGCCACCTCAAAACCATCGAAGTTCAGGATTCTTTGCTGGAATTGGGAGCCCTCCCCGAAAACAAATTAACCGCGCGCCTCAATAAAATCCTGGAGGAGGAACGCAAAGAGGCCGCCCGTATCAAAGCCAAAGCCGAAGATTCGTCCAAGGCCGCCCGTTCCGCATCGAATAACAATCAATGGGTCGATCCCCTGTTACTCCAGCGCAACATGGGTAATCCCTCCGTTGCATCGGTGGGAGGAGACTGGCATTTTTACAACAACCAACTGACGGGAAGCGATTACAATCAGTTCTTGCAAATCTGGGGAAAACGCGATAACACCGATCATTGGAGAAGATCCGTCGGTGGGCAGGGCGCGTCGGAGGACGGACCCGCGGGGGCCAACAGCGCGACCGCTGAAACCGAAGAAGACCCGCTGCTAGACTCCCTGAACAAACTCCCGAGAACCGCCGAAAATTTGATGTTTCGAATACCCCGCGACGAAGCATCCCGTAACAAATCCTTGTCAGCCGTCCGCAAAGCTCATCTGGCCCTGGCCCGACTTTACAAGGATCGCTTTGGCGACTTTCGAGCGGCCCTGCCCTGGGTGGAGAATCACCTCGAAAGGTTTCCAGGCACGTCGACCGAGCCCGAAGTATTGTACCAAGCATTTCGATGTTACGAAGGCCTCAAACGTCTGGACCGCCGGGATCAAAGCGCCCGCCTTCTGGACAGCCTGTACCCTGAATCCCCCTTCACGGCGATGATTCATGGCAAAGCCTCGGCCTCCTCCGATTCGTTGCGCCTTGCCGCCGAAGCCCATTACCGTCGTTGTTACCGACTCTATGTATCCGGGCGGTACGATTCGGTGGTCTACGAATGCAAATGGGCCAAATCCCGCTTTGGCTCTGATACGCTGATGCCCTATTTTGGGTTTTTGGAGACGGTATCGGCCTCCCGCAAAGACAGCACCCGCCTCCTGCAGAGTTTGGAGTCCTATGCAAGTCAAACGGCGCAACCCGCCCTTGCGGTGGCGGCTCAATCCATGCTGGATGCCCTTTTTCCCGAAAAATCCAAAGGACGAGCCAACAGCGGTCCGGACAACGAAACAAGCCGCGTCAAAGACCGTTACGAATTCAAAGGAGATTCCCTGCAGCCACATTACCTGGTGTTACGAATGAACGCCTCCGTCTATGAAAAGCACATTGAGATTGGGGTCAAAATGAGTCGGTTTGCCGAAAGAAACTACCGCCGACTGGGGGTCAAAATTTCCTATCCTGTCTACCGTGAGGTCGAACAATTGGTCCTCGTCAAAGAAGCCCCCGACCGCCTCTCGGCCCTGCAATTCTGGCAATACGCAAAAGCCGATGCCGAACTATTTAGAGACCTGCCGCCTGGATCCTTTGATTGGTTCTATGTCGCCCGCGATGACTTTAACAAATTATACAAAAACCTATCGCTCAACGATTACTTGATCTTGTTCCAGCGGGAACACCAACCCTGAGCCTATGCCTTCGCCAACGCCCCTCGAAAAAAAACCGAACCCAACCCCCACCTGGACCCGCTGGGTATGGGGCATTTACCTAACCTTGCTGGTCACTGGTTTGGGTGTTTTGTTTCTGACAGCCGCCGGCGGGTTGGGCGAAATGCCTTCTTTTGAAGACCTCGAAAACCCCAAGAGCAACCTGGCAACCGAGATTATTGCATCCGATGGTCAAGTCATCGGCAAATTCTACCTCCAAAACCGATCCTATACCAAGTTTCATGAAATCTCCCCGCATGTTATTCATGCCTTGTTGGCTACGGAGGATGCGCGCTTCTACAAGCATTCGGGCATCGATCTGCGGGCCCTGGTGCGCGCGGTGGTTTTCATGGGTCGGGAAGGGGGCGCTTCCACCATCACGCAACAATTAGCCCTCAACCTCTTTAACGGGCAACGGGCTCGTTCCAAACCAGCCCGCATTCTCCAAAAAGTCAAGGAATGGATCATTGCCGTCCAACTCGAAAAACGGTACACCAAACAAGAAATTCTGGCCATGTACCTGAATACGGTCGAATTTGGGTACAATGCGTTTGGAATTAGCGCGGCGTCCCGCACCTATTTTGACAAAGATGTTCATGCCTTGGATGTCCACGAAGCCTCCTTGTTGGTAGGCCTTCTTAAAGGCATCACCTTTTATTCGCCGGTTCGTCACCCGGACCGCAGCATCAACCGTCGAAATACCGTCATCGGGCAAATGGTCAAATACCGGTTTTTGGACCAAGAAGTTGGAGACCGATACAGCGCCATGCCTTTGTCCTTGCGTCTCCGGCCCCAGTCCCATGCGGCGGGAACCGCCACCTATTTTAGGGAATACCTGCGCCAAGAGCTCAGCGAATGGATCAAAACCCAGGTAAACCCCGAGGGCGAACCCTACAACCTGTACCGGGACGGGCTCAAAATCTACACCACCCTGGACTCCAGAATGCAAACCTACGCCGAGGAAGCGGTGCGTACCCAGATGAAATCCTTGCAGTCGCTGTTTGATGAACATTGGAAAGGCCAAGACCCTTGGGGGGAATTCACCCAAATCCTGGACCAAGGGATGCGAAGATCCAAGCGATACCGGCGCCTCAAGGATCAGGATTGGTCCGAATCGGCGATCCGCAGGCACTTTAACGAACCCACCGATATCAGGCTCTTTACCTGGAAAGGTTTTGTGGATACGTTGATGACGCCGATGGATTCCATTCGTTATGCCAAAAAGTTCCTGCACACCGGATTTATGGCCATGGACCCTCACAACGGACATATCAAGGCCTGGGTTGGCGGTATTGATATGGATTTTAGCCAATACGACCATGTCAATACCCAGGCCAAACGCCAGGTGGGCTCTGCCTTCAAACCGTTGGTGTATACCGTAGCGGTGGACAATGGTTTTGATCCCTGCCTCCCCATTCCCAATCTGCCCGTCACCTTCGAAGCCTTTGAAAATTGGACTCCCAAAAATTACGATGGCAAAATCGGTGGCTCCATGAGCATGTTCAGGGGATTGGCCCTTTCGATTAATAACATCGTGGCCTATCTGATGAAACAAGTGGGGCCAGAACCGGTTCTTGAACTAAGTCGCAAAATGGGTATCACATCGCCCATGGAACCCTACCCCAGCCTCTGCCTTGGGAGTTTTGATATGAGTGTTTACGAGATGGTCGGGGCCTACGCCACCTACCCCAACCAAGGCGTTTGGACCAAACCCATGATGATCACCCGGATTACCGATCGTCAAGGCAATGTTCTGATGGAAAATTTTCCCGAGACCAAGGACGTCCTTAGCGAAGAGACCGCCTTTGTGATGACCAAACTTCTGCAAAAAGTCGTGGATGGAGGAACGGCATCCCGCCTACGTTACCGTTACAACCTGACCGGTGATTTGGCCGGCAAAACTGGGACCACCCAAAACAATTCCGACGGTTGGTTCATCGGCTTTCATCCCAATTTGGTGGCCGGTGCCTGGGTGGGGGCGGATGATCGATCCGTGCATTTTCGGAGCACCAGCCTGGGTGGGGGCGCCAATACGGCTCTGCCCATCTTTGGGCTCTTTATGCAAAAGGTTTATGGAGACAGCCGCTTGGGAATCAAACCAGCGAGCTTCAAAGCCCCCGAAGGCGGAATCTCCATCAACATGGACTGTTCAGGGTATGCCTACGAAAAAGCCCAGGACGAAGATACCTGGGGCGATGCGGCGGACTAGCCTTGTTCCTCCCCGATTCCCGGGCTGAGGACCATGACTTTGTTATGCAAAACCTCCACGACACCGCCTAGCAGGCGAAACCGTGTTTGTTGACCTGCGGCGTCCTTAATCTCCAAAATGCCAGGGTTTTGCAACGAAGCCATGATGGGAGCGTGATCCCGCAGTACCTCAAAAGGACCGTCGTTGCCGGGGACCTTCACAGAGACCACCGAGCCTTCGAAAATCTTTTTTTCGGGGGTTAGAACCTGCAATTCCAAGGCCATGGCTTAGGCTTGTTCGGCAAGCATTTTGCGACCGGCTTCGATCACATCGTCAATGCTTCCCTTGAGGTTAAAGGCCGCTTCGGGGTATTGATCCACTTCGCCTTCCAGAATCATGTTAAAACCACGAATGGTTTCTTCGATGGGTACCAAGACGCCTTTGAGGCCGGTAAACTGCTCGGCAACGTGGAAGGGCTGGGATAGAAAACGCTGAACACGACGAGCGCGTCCGACGACCAATTTATCTTCTTCGCTGAGTTCATCCATCCCCAAAATGGCGATGATGTCCTGAAGCTCTTTGTAGCGCTGGAGTATCATTTTAACACGCATAGCGCAGTCGTAATGAGCATCCCCCAAGATATCGCGGGACAAAATGCGGGATGTGGAATCCAACGGATCCACAGCTGGATAAATACCCAATTCCGCGATTTTGCGGCTCAAAACCGTGGTGGCATCCAAGTGAGCAAAAGTGGTGGCCGGGGCCGGGTCGGTCAAGTCATCCGCCGGTACATACACCGCCTGGACGGAGGTAATGGAACCACGTTTGGTGGAGGTAATGCGCTCCTGCATCAAACCCATTTCGGTGGCCAGGGTTGGCTGGTAACCCACCGCCGAGGGCATACGACCCAAGAGGGCCGATACTTCGGAGCCGGCCTGGGTAAAGCGGAAAATATTGTCGATAAAGAAGAGAATATCACGACCGGTGGCGTCCTTTTCGTCCCCATCGCGGAGGTGTTCGGCCAGAGTTAGACCCGAAAGGGCAACGCGGGCACGCGCTCCGGGTGGTTCATTCATTTGACCGAAGACCAAGGAAATCCTGGATTCTTCCAAATCCTTGTAGTCCACCTTGTCCAGTGCCCATTTGCCCTCTTCCATTTCGTGACGGAAGGCATCCCCGTATTTCAAAACGCCGGATTCAATCATTTCACGCATCAAATCGTTCCCTTCGCGGGTACGCTCTCCAACCCCGGCAAAAACCGACATTCCGTCGTAGCCTTTGGCGATGTTGTTGATTAATTCCATGATTAGAACGGTCTTGCCAACCCCGGCACCCCCAAAGAGACCAATCTTGCCACCCTTCACATAGGGTTCAATCAGGTCAATGACCTTGATACCGGTAAAAAGGACTTCGGTTGACGTGCTAAGGTCCTCAAAAGCCGGGGCTTTGCGGTGAATGGGCAGGCCTACGGTGTTTTCAGCCATGGGACGGAGGCCGTCAATGGCCTCACCGACGACATTGAACAAACGACCTTTGATTTGGGTACCGGTTGGCATCTGGATGGGCTTGCCGGTATCCATAACGGGCATGCCCCGAAGAAGGCCTTCGGTTCCGTCCATTGCAATGGTGCGCACCGAGTCCTCACCCAAATGCTGCTGGCATTCCAGGACCACTCGCTGACCACCGGGGCGGACAACGTACAGGGCGTTAAACAATTCTGGGAGCGGGTTGCCGCTTTCGAAGGCCACATCGATGACCGGGCCGATAATTTGGGCGATTTTGCCGGTAGAACTCATGGAGAAATTTGGTAAATGTGGCCGCAAAGGTAGGGGCAAACAGAGCCAAATAAAAACGCAAGCGGAGCCAAAGACGGGGCGTATTTTTGGGGGCTCATGACCCAACCCAGCCCCAGCCCTTCCCTACACAAATCGTCGTTTTGGTGGATTATCCTACCATTTCTGGCCCTTGTGGGGGCTACAGGTGCCCCAACGACCCTCGTTAGGGCCCAAAGTCCCGGCGTCCAAGGCCGGATATTGCTCAAAAATCAAAACAAAGGCCTGGAATTTGCCTCGGTGGCCGTCCTCAAAACCGCGGATTCAGCCCTGGTGTCGGGGTCTCTGACCCGTAGCGGTGGGTATTTTGGGATTGAAAAGGTGCCGGCGGGCCGCTACCTCCTGGAGGTGCGGTTCTTGGGCTGTATTCCTTTGTACCGAAGTTTTCAGGTAGTCCCCTCCGTTCCAATCACCGAATTGGGCAATCTTTATTTGGAAGAGGATATCACCAAACTACAGACGGTCGAAATCACTGAATCTCGGCAAACCACCGTTCTGGGCATCGATCGCAAGGTCTATACGGTGGACAAGGACCTGACCGCTCGCGGTGCCTCGGCCCTGGAGGTGATGCGCAATTTGCCGGGGGTGACCACCGATGCCGATGGGACGGTGCGACTGCGCAATTCGGTGCCTCAGATTTTTGTGGACGGGAGGCCCAGTCTCCTCACGTTGGAACAAATCCCGGCAGAGCAAATTGAACGCATCGAGATCATGACCAACCCCTCGGTTCGCTTTGATGCCAACACCACCGGCGGACTCTTGAATGTGGTGATGAAAAGAGCCAGCGGTCCGGGTTACCAAGGTTCGGCCAATGCCGGGCTCGGAAGCGGAAATCGTTGGAATACCGGCTTCAACTTGAACCTCAAGGAAGGGGCATCGGCCTTGTCAGCGTCCTATAATTTCAGCGATTTTTACAACCCTTTAACCAACAGCACGCTGCGCGAAAACCTAGCAGCCGGCAAAGCCTCCGAAACATTTTTTCAGTCTTCCGAAAGCATGTTGGGGCGTCGTTTTCAAATGGGTCGACTGGCCTGGGACTACACCCTCAACCAGCGCACGACCTTGACCACTTCTTTTAACCTGGGCGACGGACGGTTTCGTAACACCGATGACCAACCCTATTCGTGGACCAAACCCGGCCCTAACGGCGTGGTGGATACGACGATACTCGGTCGCCAAACCAACCGTCAACAGAATTTCTGGCGCTACGGTTCCCTTCAGCTTTTGTTACGAAAAACCACGGCCCTACCCGGCGAGGAATGGAGCGTGGACCTTAACCTCAACGCCTCGGCCAATGGAACCGAGGCCGACCTGGACAATCTGTCCAACAACCTTTTGACCGACAGTTCATCACGCCGACTTCAGGAAAACCGGGGTTCGGGTCAAAACCGAGTTTTCACCGCTCAATACGACCATACCCGGCCAGCGGCATCGGGCAAGTGGGAATGGGGTCTGCGCAGCAATCTACGCAGCAATGTTTCCAACCTAACGGTGAACCTGGGCTTGAACGGGGCGGTACCGTCCTTTGATAGGGCCCTGAGTAACGAGTTTGAAATCACGGATATCGTGAACGCTGTCTACATCAATCGCCAGCTAGTCTGGGGTTCGTGGGGCCTGCAGGCCGGCCTTCGGGTGGAGCAAACCCGCTTTGATGTGAACCTCCCCTTGCTGGGTGATTCTTCGTTTCGGTATCGCTACCCCAACGGGGGACGTCAATGGGGCAATGCCCTCTTTCCGGCTGTTTACCTAAGCCGCAAAAGCGGTCGACACGAATGGCAGGTGAATCTTTCCCGAAAAATTGGACGACCCGGTTTTTTTCAAGTCCTGCCCTTCATTTTGTTTGCCGATGCCCAGGGTTACCGTATCGGGAATCCAGGACTGGCCCCGGAATTCTTTCATTTGTCCGAAATCAATCATCAATACAACAACGGGATCATCAGCCTAACATCGTCCGTCTATGGCCGATACACCACCCAAGTCATCACAGAATTTGTTAGCAGACTCCCCCAAGACAGCAACTTGTTGGTCAATTCGTACCTGAACGGGGATCGTCAATGGGCGACCGGATGGGAGGAGAGTTTTCGCTGGAATCCCTCCAAAGCGTGGACCCTGACCACCAACCTGAACGCCTTTTTTACGGAAGTGAATGCCGGGGCTTTGATGAACAACATCAGCCGTGGAGGATGGAGTTGGACCGCCAAAGGTCAGGTTTCCTACCGGCCCGACCAGCGCTGGTCCCTCCAATGGAACGGAGAATACGAAGCGCCACGGATCTTGCCTCAGGGCCGAACCTATCCCGCCTACGGTATGGACCTATCGGCCTCTTGGAATCCCAACAAATCCTGGACCCTCGTAGCACTTATTTCGGATGTCGCTAACACAAGACGATTTGGTAACACCGTCCAGACCGAAACCCTGTTCCAGGAATTTATTCGCCGTCGGGAAGTACGTTTTGTTCGATTCACGCTGACCTATCGATTTGGAAATTCGGATGCCTCGCTTTTCCAAAAAATGCGCCGCAGCGGCGGGGGCTCGGGGGGCGGGGGCGATATGGGCTTTTGACCCTTGGTTTTTACCTTTGGTCGGTCTACCTACCCTCAAAATTCCCCTCAACCATGAACCTTAACGAAGCACATTTAGCGGACCGGGACGATGAATTGGCTCCCTTTCGGTCCGAGTTTGCTTTTCCGGTTGGACCCAGCGGAACGCCTTGGGTGTACCTCTGTGGAAATTCCCTGGGCTTGATGCCCTTGGCTGTCCCGGCAGCAGTGCAGGTGGAATTGGATTCCTGGGCCCGCTACGGAGTCGAAGGCCACTTTGAAGGACCGCATCCTTGGATGCCTTACCACCGCAGGCTGACCCCTCCTTTGGCTCGCTTGATGGGCGCCTTGGAATCCGAAGTGGTCTCGGCGCATACCCTCACCGTGAATTTGCACCTGCTCATGGCCGGCTTTTACCGTCCCCAGGGGCAGCGCACCAAGATTTTGATGGAAGCCGGGGCCTTTCCTTCGGACCAATACGCCGTGGATAGCCAACTCAAACACCACGGCATCGATCCTGCGGAGGGCCTGATCGAAGTGGACACCGCCGCTCCAAGGGACCTTGACCCGACCGCCACGATTGTTGATGCCATCCGACGGGCCGGGGATCAAACGGCGGTGGTTTTGCTGGGTGCCGTCCAGTACTACAGCGGAGCCTTCTACGATGTACCAACAGTGGTCCGCGAGGCGCACCAAGTTGGAGCCTTGGTGGGCTTGGATTTGGCCCACGCCGCTGGCAATGTCCCCCTGTCCCTCCACGAGTGGGGTGTGGACTTTGCCTGCTGGTGTTCCTACAAATACCTGAATTCAGGACCGGGCGGACCGGGCGGACTTTTTGTGCACGAGCGGCATCACCATCGTCGGGACCTGGGCCGATTCGAAGGCTGGTGGGGGCACGATGAAAAAAGCCGGTTTGAAATGCCTCGGCATTTTGTACCCGCTCCCGGCGCCGAAGCATGGCAACTTAGCAATGCTCAGGTGATGGCCATGGCACCCCATGCGGTTGCCTTGGAGATTCACGACCGGGCCGGCATGGAACGACTGCGCATCAAGTCCTTGCGTTTAACGGCTATGTTGGAACAAATTCTACAAGAATTTTTGGGGCAACATCCCGAACTAGACGGACGCTTGCTCACCCCGGCCCTTCCAGAGCGGAGAGGTTGTCAGCTTTCGCTCAACCTTAGGCATCGTGGACGGGATGTTTTTGATCACCTCCACCAACATGGAATCTTGGCTGATTGGCGCAACCCGGACACCGTTCGAATGGCCCCGGTGCCGCTTTATACGTCCTATACCGATTTGCATCGAATTCAATCGGTGTTACAAAACTTCGTGTGAGATCCCCGTCGTTCTACCTGCCCATCGTAGGAACTCTTCTCGGGCTGTTCCTATTGACAACCAACCTAACAACGGCCCAGGTCCGTCGATCCACCCTGAGTGGTTACGTCCGGGATGCCCAGACCGGCGAAATGCTGGCGGGTGCCAGTCTTTGGTTACCCGAAATCCAAAGCGGTACTTCCACCAATGCCTACGGGTTTTATTCCCTCACCCTATCCCCTGGTTCCTACAACCTGCAGATCAGTTACGTGGGTTTCCAGACTCGAACCCTGCGCCTGGACTTGGATAGCAGCCGAGGGCTCAACTTCGAAATGCAGCCCTTTAACGACCTCCAAGAAATCCAAGTCGTGGATGATCGAATCAGCCGGCAGGCACGAGATGTTCAAATGAGCAAAATCGAACTGACCCCGCAACAAATTCAACAAATCCCCATGTTGTTTGGGGAAAAGGACTTGCTCAAAACTTTTCAATTGATGCCGGGCGTCCAAAAAGGCAACGAAGGCAGTTCCGGCATCTACGTGCGGGGCGGTGGGCCGGATCAAAACCTTATTCTATTGGACGAAGCAACGGTGTACAATGCCTCGCATTTGTTCGGGTTTTTTTCAGTCTTTAACGGGAACGCCATCAAAAATGCGAGCCTAACCAAGGGCGGATTCCCCGCCCGCTACGGAGGGAGGCTTTCCAGTGTTCTCGACATTACCATGAAGGACGGCAACAGCCGGGAATGGTGTACCGAAGGCAGTGTGGGGAATATTTCAGCGAATTTCACCGTTGAAGGTCCGCTTGTCAAAGACAAGGCCTCCATGATTATCTCGGGACGGCGAACCTATTTTGATTTACTAACCGCACCCCTGCTCCTGAGTGGCGGGGAGGGCCTGGGCGGTTATTATTTTCAGGACCTCAACGCCAAATTCAATTACCAGCTCGACGAAAGGAATCGCCTCTATTTAAGCGGTTACCTCGGCCAGGATAAATTTTATGCGACGACCTTTGGGTCCAACCCCCTCGAAAGAACCACCGCCTCCTTGGGCTGGGGCAACAAAACCGGCACCCTGCGTTGGAATCATCAGGCCAACAGCCGAACCTTTGTGAACAGCAGCCTCATCCTGAGCGATTATACCTTTTTGATTCAACTCAAATCCAACGAAGGCAACGAGTTTTTTGATCTGCGCTACAATTCAACCATCCGGGATATCGGCGTCAAGGTGGACTTGGATTGGCTGCCCGTTCCGGAACACAAAATCAAAGCCGGCTTCCAATCCATTCGACACACCTTTATTCCCACGGCCTTTGTTCTCAAGAATTCCCTTGCTCCGGATTTTAATTTTGATAAAGTAGCCCGAGAATATTCCTTGGAAAGCGGACTCTACGTTGAAGATGAATGGAGACTGGGCGATCGGTGGTTGCTGCATCCGGGTCTGCGCATTTCCACGTTTGCGACCGGCAGCAAAACCTACGCCAGGCCCGAGCCCCGCATGGCCGCCCGCTACCTATTGGGCGATAACCAATCCATCAAGGCCGCCTATACCGAGATGAACCAATACCTGCACCTGCTTTCGAATTCGGGTACAGGCCTTCCAACGGACCTATGGGTACCGGCCAACGAAAAAGTAGGGCCGCAATTTTCCCGGCAAATTGCCTTGGGCTATTCGTGGGACCTTCCCAAGAAATCCTGGAGTCTATCGGCCGAAACCTATTTCAAAAAAACCAACGGCAACATCGCTTACAGACCAGGGGCCAGTTTTTTGCTGGTGGATCCCGAAGAGATTTTTGATGAAAGCGGAATCCCCAAGGTTCAATGGGAAGAACAAGTGATGGGTGGTTTCTTGGAATCGGTGGGATTGGAAATCCTCCTCCAAAAACACCGAGGTGCTTGGAACGGTTGGCTGGGTTATACGCTCAGCAAAACCGA
>JBMOHV010000022.1:0-25828 GCA_049317645.1 Bacteroidia bacterium | reverse complement strand
GCTTGCTTTGGAGCTCGGCGATGAACTTGTAAGAATGCGCCGGTACCACCCGGTCATCGTGATCGGCGGTGGTCACCATGGTCGCCGGATAGGGCGTTTTGGCCTTGACATTATGGACCGGTGAATAGCCCCGCAGGTATTGAAACATCTCCTCGGAATCGTCCGAACGACCGTAATCGTAGGCCCAACCAGCTCCGGCCGTAAAGGTGTGATAGCGCAACATATCCAAAACCCCCACCGCGGGAAAACAGACCTTGAACAAATCGGGGCGTTGGGTCATGCATGCCCCCACCAAAAGTCCCCCGTTGGAGCCCCCGGCGATCGCCAAACGACCCGACTGGGTGTATCCGTTGTTAATCAACCATTCGGCCGCGGATATAAAGTCATCAAATACATTTTGTTTTTGCATCTTGGTGCCCGCATCGTGCCAACGATCTCCGTATTCTCCCCCACCGCGCAGGTTGGCTACCGCATAAATGCCGCCCTGTTCCATGAAAAACAAGTTTGAAACCGAGAAGGAGGGCGACAAACTAATGTTAAAACCCCCGTATCCGTAGAGCAAAACCGGATTCTCTCCGTTGGGCACTACATCCCTGCGGTGCGTTAAAATCATCGGAACCTTGGTGCCGTCTTTGGACTCGTAAAAAACCTGGGTACTGACGTATTGATCCGTTTCAAAATCGACCTTGCTTTGCTTGTAAACCGTTGAGTTGCCTTCGGACAATTCCAAGCGGTAAATAACCGGAGGGCTGGTATAGGACGTAAATGAATAGTAACAAATTTTTTCGTTGCGCTTTCCACCAAAACCGGAAGCGGTTCCCAACCCCGGAAGTTTTATATCGCGGACCATCGTTCCCTTTTGGTTGTATTGAACAATCTTGCTGACCGCATCCTGCAGATAACTCGCAAAAAAGTAGCCTCCAACGGCTGATACAGACAAAGGAAATTCGGTTTCGGAAATAACATCCTGCCATTGGCGGGAATCCGTTGACTTGAGGCTGGTCCAAACCAAACGGCGATTGGGCGCCTTGAGGTTGGTCAACAAATAAACAGAATCGCCCTCCACATGCACCACGTCGGTTTCGTTTTCCAGGCCTTGAATGATGGGCAAAATGGGCGCATTTTTGGCGCGTAAATCTTTGAAATAAAGTTCGTTGCCGTAAGTAGCTTGGGCCGCTGAGACAAAGAGGTAGCGGCCGTCTTCGCTGACCACCGCACCGACGTAACGGTAAGGATTGGCCTCTCCGCCAAAGATCAGTTCATCCGATTTTTGGGCTTGATCCAAGCGATGGTAATACAATTTGTGAAACTGTGTTTTGCCGGACAAAGCCGAGCCCTGCAGGGGTTTGTCGTAACTGGAATAGAAAAACCCTTCGCGGCCTTTCCAGGCCAGGGAACTAAACTTGACATCCACCAAGGTATCGCCCACTTGTTTGCGGGTTTTGGTATGGAGGACCACCACCTTGCGCCAATCCGAACCCCCTTCGCTGATTTGAAAAGCACAATGGGATCCGTCCTCCGAAAACTGAATTCCGGCCAAGGACGAGGTCCCATCCTTGGAGAATTGATTGGGGTCCAAAAAGACTTCGGCAAGGCCTGGCTGGGTGTTGGATTCCCTGTACAAAACCGATTGGTTCTGCAATCCATTGTTTTTGTAGAAATACGTGTATTCCCCCTCTTGAAAAGGCGCCGAATATTTCTCGTAATTCCACAAGGACTCCAAGCGCTTTCGGATTTTATCGCGATACGTAATTTGCTTGAGGTAGCCAAAGGTGACCTCGTTCTGGCGGCGAACCCAGTCGGCCGTTTCTTCGGATCGGTCGTCTTCGAGCCAGCGATACGGATCTTCCACCACCTGGTTAAAGTAGGTATCCACCTGATCCACTTTGCGGGTATCGGGGTACAGGAGAGGCTGGGCCTGGGTTGGGGTCATTCCGGCCCAAAGAACCAAAGCAAGGGCCGTCAAACAGCCCTTCCATTGAAATGGGAACGTGCGGAAAACAAGGGTAGCCTTGGCGACCCCGACGAAAGATTTACAAAACAAAACAGGCATGGGTAAGAATTTTACCCAAAGATAGGTTCAAGGCTTCTTCGTCCTTCCGGCCCAGAACTTGCTCGGAAACAGCCACAGGCCGTAAGATTCGGAGGGCTTGGCCTGCAAGGAGGCATGATGGGCGCGATGGGCACGGATCATGGCCTGGAGATAAGCCCCGTCCAAGGGCCTGGGCAGCACCCAGCGACGGTGAACCCATGCATCGTGGAGCACAAAATAAAACAAACCGTACATGCAGACCCCGATACCTGCACCCAATTGAAAGGAATGAAGGGGTTCAAGGGCTCCAAGCACCAAATACATCCCCAAACTCCCAAAGGCCAACGAAAAAACATCGTTCCATTCCAAACCCCGCCCGGAGGGACGGTGATGAGTCCGGTGGATGAACCATAACGGACCATGCATAAGGTATTTGTGCACCGCCCATCCCAGAATTTCCATTCCGCCAAAGCCGAGCAGGCCCCCCAAAACGACCTTCCATAGAACCAATTCCATCTTCGAAGGAGCGAAGTTATCGTTAGATCGCCACCGACATCCCTGCGGCATAGGCCTCCACCCGCTCAATCAGGTCCTTGAAATCCTTGACAAGAACGAGGGGGCTTTCCCAACGGACCAAATCTTCGGCAAGCACAGCCAAGGGCCCGGTCACGAGGTGGGTGCAACGGGAAAAATCCTGCCTGATTCGGGTCAAATAATCAGCCACCGAATCCTGTGCCAACGAGGAAGTCATCGAAAAAAGCGTGAAATCAGGCCGGTATTGCTGATCCAGCACAAATAAATCCGGATAGGGCACATTCGCCCCAATATAGGCCACTTGCTGACCGCGGGCCTTGAGGAGATAGGATGCAAAAAGCAAACCCAATTCATGGAACTCGCCTTCGGGCAGGTACAACAAGTACCGCCTTGCGCTCCGGCTTGGGCCTGTTGATGGGCCGGGACCTGCCTGTTCAGCCAATCGATCAATGGCCACAATTAATTTTTGGCGGATGATATTGGTAATAAAATGCTCGTGGGCCGGATTGATGGACCCCGTTTGCCAAAGAATACCGATGCGTCGGAAGAAAGGAAAAATCAAATCCATCATGGCCTCTTCGACCCCGCATTGATCAAAAGCCCGGGTTAGGAGCCTCTGAAAGGCCGGTTCGTCCAGGCTAATCATGGCCAAGGTGAGGGCCTCTAGCCGTTCATCCAAGGGCAACGGGGCCAGTTCCTGATGCAGGACAGCCTGATGCAATTCCTCCGCCTGCATTTTGGCCAGGTGGGAAATTTTGGCGCCTTGGCGCATCAGTGCGGCTACTCCGAGAAGCTTGCGAAGGTCGTCTTGATCGTAGTAGCGAATGTTGGTGGTGCTGCGTTTGGGCTCCACCAGGTTGTACCTGGTCTCCCACATCCGCAGGGTAGCGGCCTTGATGCCCGTGAGGGCCTCCATGTCTTTGATCGAAAAACGGTCCATTTCCAAAATACCAACACCGTGGGAGGCAAAATGTTTACACGAGGGCAAACCCGAATTCAAGGGGTTGTTGGTAATATTGCAGAGCAAATCTGCTTTATGAACCTCCAAAACATCCTCAAACTCGTTCTCCTGGGTCTGATTGTTTGGCTCACCTACGAAACCATCGAAACCGTGGCCAAACCTTTGCGTTTCGAAAAGGAGCGGGACCTCCGCTACGCGGCCGTTATTGAACGGCTCAAGCAAATCCGTACGGCCCAAGTTACCTACCGTGAAAACAACGGTGAATTTGCCGATACCTGGGAAAAACTCCTACAATTCACCAAGAACGGGAAGATGAAAATCACCAAAGTCATCGGCAACCCCGATGATTCGGCGGATATCCGTCGTGGGATTCGCTACGAAACCATCTTGATTTCAGTAGCCGATTCTCTTTTCAAAAACTACCCCATTGACTCCTTGCCTTATGTTCCCTATGCCGATACCGCACGATTCATTCTGCGGGCCGGCAAAGTCAAAAAAAGCAACCTGGAGCTCAACGTTTTTGAGGTGGAAGATTCAGCTCCCTTCGACACCCGCAAAGTCCTCCGGGTCGGCTCCATGGTCGACGCGAATTTGAGCGGTAACTGGGAATAAGCCCTTTTTGGTTGGCGGAACACCCTCCCTCCCTTCCGCATCCATGTCTTTGGGGACTGGATGACGAATTGTACGCCGGTCCCCCTTGGCAACGCTTGGAATTACCCCCTCAGGGTCTCCTTCTACCTGAATCACTCCGCGCTTATCGGTCCTCAGAAACCGAAGATGTGCTCCCAGAGCGGGATACCGCCCGCCCTGATCAGGCCTTGGCCTATTTCGATGCGTTGATTCAACAAGGACCCCGTTGGGAGGCTTGGGTCGCGGATTTTCCTCGCAGTACCTGGATGCCCCTCGGTTTGGTTTCGGAATGGGGTTGGGGGAGCGAGCGCAAAGGCTTGATCCAGGACCCTGAACAGATACCCGGTCTTCTGCCCCTCTTTGAATCGGTTTGCGGTCCACTCGGAGGGGAGGCTCTTGGCTGGCAGGCGTGGCCGGCCTTTCAGGCGGTCCAAATCTTTGCCTTGCCCCAACCCTGGCACCAGGCTTTGGCCCAGAACCCGACCCTGGGCCCCGTGTACAGTTCCTCGGTCCTTTGGACGGCTTTTTGGCAGCATCGGATCGCTGCATCGGATTCCAAAACCCGTCATATCGCCCTGCTTATCGGTCAGCGGGATGCCTCCATTTGGGTCATAGAACCCCATAAGCTTTGCCATCACGGCCGCTACCTTATCAGCCATCCGCACGACATCCTCTTTCACCTGCTGCGTCAAAAAGAAGAACACGGGGCGAGCGTTTTGCATTTAGCGGGCCCTATAACCGAGGACCCCGAATTGCGCGCCGCCTTGGAGGGCGCTTTTGAACAAGTTATAGCCGTGGGGAACGAGGGGGCGAGTGAGGGGGCGAGTGAGGGGGCGATGGAACGGCTTGAATGCCTCCAAGAAGGCCTGCGTCTATGGCAGGCGGCCTGCGAATGAAGGAAAAAGGCCGAAGACAACCCATCGTCGGCGCCAAGTCCAACGAATGGGTGGTTCGGCCCACAACGGCCAAAGCTGTATCGGGCCTGGTCAATCACTTGAATACGCGATTGGATTGGAATGAAACCGATGTTCTGGACCTTTTTGCGGGCACAGGTAGCCTGGGTTTGGCCTGTCTGAACCGGGGTGCCCGTCGATTGATGAGTGTGGACCGGCATCCAGCGGCTCTTCGGCATCTAAACAGCCTGCGCGATCGTTCAAGCGACCCGCGTTGGAGCGTCGTTCAGGCGGACCTCCTCACGCCCAATGACCGGCCCCTCTCCTTGTCCAGTTTTGGAGGGCAGCCTTTTGGATTGATTTTGGCCGACCCTCCCTACGGGGATGCCCGCCAAGAAGGATTGGTTGAGCGCATTCTGGAAGGGGGATTGCTGATTTCTGGGGGATTGCTCGTTGTTGAGCATGCCCTTAATTACCGACGCTTTAGCCTTCGCAACCAAGCGCAGCATGAACTAACCTACGGTCTCAGTCGTTTTTGTATTTTTGAAAACGACTAGCCTCCCATTAGGTGGCCTCCTCCCTGCATCTAAGTTCCCCTCAGCCCCCACCCTCCGACCATGAGCCCACGCACCGCCTTGTTTCCCGGGTCCTTTGACCCCATTACCCTGGGGCATTTGGACCTCATCCAGCGTTCCCTCGTGCATTTTGATCGTATGGTGGTCGCCGTTGGACATAACAGCGACAAAAAATACCTTTTTGACTTGGCCACCCGATTGCGATGGTTGCAGGAATTGCTGGCTGGAGATAGTCGCATTCAGGTCCTGACCTACGAAGATTTGACGGCTCGTTTTTGTCAGGAAATCGGAGCCTCCTTCATTGTTCGGGGCCTGCGCAACACCCTCGATTTTGAGAACGAAAAGAGCATTGCCCAATTGAACCGGGATCTTTTTGGGGTTGAGACGTTTTTTTTGGTCTGCGACCCAGGATTGCAGGCGGTTTCTTCCTCCGTGGTCCGCGATATTGTATTGCACGGGGGCAATCCAGCTCCCTTGGTACCCGCCGTTGTCGCCAGGGGTATCTCGGCTCTCAAAACCGACCCAAGCCTTTGAGGTATCCCGGGTCGGCCCCTAGCAGCAGGCTACGGACCGAAGGGTAGGTCCCCGGCAAGGCAACCGATTGCACCTCCTCGGGTGACATCCAACGGACTTCGGTAATGCCTTCCTCGATTTGGGGATGGAGCTGCTGGTTGCGATCCATTGGACAGGTCATGGTGAACCAATGGCTTCGCTTCCAGGCGACGTGGCCTTTGTAAAGATACAAATGATTGGTTTCCAATTTGTTATAAGAATCCAAAGGTGTCAAATCAACCAGCCCACATTCCTCAACACATTCCCGGATGGCTGTTTCCAGCATGGTTTCGCCGGGCTCGGCTTTGCCCTTGGGCAGATCCCATCGACCGTGTCGAAGAATCCATAACATCTGATTTTCACTGTAGATTAGTCCCCCACCGGCCTCCAGCAACCAACATCGCTGCATCAAGTCGGCCCACATTCCTTCTTGATCTTCCGTAACCACATCGCGGGCAGTCCAAAAACCCGAAGATTCGCTGGTTTTTTCTTGGCTAGGCAAGGTTTTTTCTTGGCTATGCAAGGTTTTTTCTTGGCTGTGCAAGATGCCTTGGATCCCATTCCAGACCTCCTCAACCCCCTGAACCGACTCTCCAGGACGGGGACTTCGAAGTCCAACAGGAACGTCCTGGCAAAAAAACAAGTAATTTTGAGTCATGGACATGAAAGAAACCGCTTTGGCCGTTGCGAAGATATTGTTAGAATCCAAAGCTGTGAAGTTTTCACCTTCCCAACCGTTTCGGTGGGCCTCGGGTTGGTTGTCCCCCATCTATTGCGATAACCGGGTCACCTTATCCTATCCCAAATACCGTACGTTCATCCGGCAGCAATTAGCCGATCGAATAACGGCCACCTTCGGTCGATGTGATTTGATCACCGGAGTAGCCACCGCTGGCATTCCCCAAGGGGTCCTGGTGGCCGAACAATTGGGTCTGCCTTTTGCGTACGTTCGCGCCAAAGCCAAGGAGCACGGTACCCGCAGCCTCGTTGAAGGCCGAGCCGAACCGGGGTCCCGAACCGTCCTCATCGAAGATTTAATTTCCACCGGACAGAGTTCCCTGCAAGCGGCCGAAACATTGCGCAATGAGGGCCTGGCTGTTTTGTGTGTTATGAGCATTTTTACGTATGGTTTTCCCATCGCCGACCAGCGCTTTGAGGAGGCCGGTTTTCGTTCCATCAGCCTTTGCTCCTATTCCGACCTCTTGGAGGCAGCCGTTGACCAGGGCTACCTCTCTTCGGATGCCCTCACCTCCCTGGAGGCTTGGCGAACCCATCCAGAATCCTGGACAGCAGACTCCATAATTCCCTAAAAGATGGCACTGCTTGGGACCCTCTTCAAACGCACCCTTCAAGCAGGGAAGGCCCTTCAATTCAATATTTTAAGCCCCAGACTCCAACAAAAGTTGGTCCTGGCCCGCTTGCTTCGCAAGGCCCGGCAGACGGATATCGGTCGTTATTACGGTTTCTCTTCCATTTTGGACTCCGGCCACATGCTGGATGAGTTTAGCCGTCGCCTGCCCATTCACGATTACAATGCCATCAACGAACGTTGGTGGAAGCGGTATCACGAAGGCAAGTCCAACATCACTTGGCCTGGCAAAATCAAGTACTTTGCCCTGAGCAGCGGAACCTCCGAAGCCGCCAGCAAGTACATTCCTGTTTCGGGTGATATGATCAAGTCCATGCGCCGGACTTACCTAAAACAATTGTTGGTTTTGTCTCGCTTTAACTTTCCCAGCGAGCTTTTCGAAAAAGGCATTTTGGTCCTGGGTGGTTCGGCCAGCCTAAATCATTCGGGGCATTATTATTATGGTGACCTCAGCGGCATCAATACCTCCAAGATTCCCCTGTGGTTTACCCCTTTTTTCAAGCCGGGTGATCGGATAGCACGGATCAAAGATTGGGAGCAAAAAATCCAAGAAATCACCCTCCAAGCCAAAAATTGGGATATTTGGGGGGTCACCGGGATACCTTCCTGGATGCAATTGTTGTTTGAGCGAATCGTCCATCATTACGGGGTAAAGTCCATCCACGATATCTGGCCAAATCTTCAGGTTTTTGCCTACGGTGGCGTAGCCATCGACCCCTACATGCCTGCCTTGGACCGCTTATGCGCCAAACCCCTATCCTTGATCGAAACGTATTTGGCTTCCGAAGGATTTTTGGCTTACGATACGCGGATAGCGCCGGAACGCAAAGGCATGCGGCTAAGTCTTAACAACGGAATCTATTTCGAATTCATTCCTTTTGACGATATACATTTTGATGAAGATGGTAATGTTCGGCCGGAAGCAAAGGCCATTCCCCTTGACCAAGTTCAAGCGCATCAAGATTATGCCCTCCTCATTTCCACCTGTTCCGGTGCGTGGCGCTATTTAATTGGTGATACCATTCGCTTTGAGGATCTGGCCCATTTGGAAATCCGTATCACAGGAAGAATTAAACATTTTTTGAGCCTGTGTGGTGAGCATCTTTCGATGGAGAATATCAACGAAGGATGTCTCAAACTAGCTCATGATGAAGACCTTACATTAGGCGAATGCGCCGTCATGGGGTTGTCAACGAACGGGGGCTACGGGCATCGTTGGTATTTGTCGGTGGCCAAGGAGCAAGTCGCCCAAGCGCGGGAACGGCAAGTGGACCTGCTGTTCAAACTGGATGCCATTCTTCGGGGTTTGAACGACGACTACGATGTGGAAAGACGGCACGCCTTGCGTATCATGGAAATCGTCATCCTCTCCGAAGAAGTGCCCCTGCAATGGATGAATACCCTCAACAAAATGGGGGGGCAAAATAAATTCCCGCGGGTTCTCAAAGGCAAATACGCCGAATCCTGGTTGGCCTTTGTCCAAGATATTCAGCCGGCCTCGTTGCCCCTTTAATCCGGGCTTTTGACCAAGGCCTCCACTTGCAAACGAGCCTTGCGTAGGTATTCCCTGCACCAATCCAAGTCCTCCATGGCCTGACGATACGCCTCCATGGCCTGGTCCAGGTCCTCGGTCTGCCTTTCCATCTGTTCAACCCAATGCCGTGCGCGGTTCATGCGTTGCGAGAAGGCACCTGGGCCGCCCGCATCGGGGGCGTTCACGGATTCCTTGGGGGTTGAACGAGGCATGGGCGCGGATTATGCCTTAAATTTAGGATTCAAAATCCTGAAAATCTCACCTTGGCTTATTGGTTACTCAAATCGGAACCCGAAACCTACGCGTGGGGTGATTTATGCCGGGAAAAGGTAGGAACCTGGGATGGGGTACGCAATCACCAGGCCAAACTGAATCTCAAAGCCATGCAAAAGGGCGATCAAGCGCTTTTTTACCATAGCGTGACCCAAAAAGCGGTGGTAGGCATCATGGAGATCGATTCGGCCTCCTTTCCGGACCCCACCGCGGGCCCGGATGAGCCCTGGGTAGCGGTCAAAGTCCGCCCCTTCCAAGCCCTCCAAAGGCCCGTTACCTTGCAGGAAATGAAAAGCGATCCGGCCCTGCTCGGATTGCCCCTGTTAACCCATACCCGCTTGTCGGTTGTTCCCTTGAGCAAGGCTCATTTTGATACTATCTTAGCACACGCTCAGCGGCCCGCCCCCTAAGATGACTCCAGGACGCCAAAACCTACTCGATCCCGTACAGTTGAGCCTGATGTTGGATCGACTCAGTCAGGAATTGATCGAAACCCATCATCGCTTTGAGAACAGCGTCTTGATTGGGCTTCAACCGCGGGGGACCCTCCTGGCCCGCCGCATTCACGGGATCCTCGAAGCCAAAACGGGAACAGCCGTTCCACTTGGTTTACTTGATGTTACATTTCACCGGGATGATTTTCGCCGCCGCGAAGCCCCCCTTCTTCCCTCGGATACCCGCATTGATTTTTCCATCGAAGGAAAGTCCGTCGTGCTCATTGACGATGTTCTTTTCACGGGTCGGACGCTGCGTTCAGGTTTGGATGCCTTGCTGGATTTTGGCCGCCCGGCCAAGGTGGAGCTGATGGTCCTCCTGCATCGACTTTACAGCCAGGAATTTCCGATCCGGCCTGATTACTGCGGGCGCAAAGTCAATACCATGCCCAACCAACGCATCCATGTGGAATGGATGGAAGAATCGGGGCGTGATTTTGTGTGGATCGAAACTTTTGAGGCCTCTCAAACACCCCCCGCTGGATGAAAACAGGAACCCTCAGCTCCCGGCACCTGATTGCCATCAAAGACCTCAGCGAAAGCGACCTGGATTTGATTTTACAAACCGCCGATCAATTTCTGGAGGTCCTTTATCGCCCGGTACGCAAAGTTCCCTCTCTGAGGGATTTGACCATCGCCAACCTTTTTTTTGAGAACTCCACCCGGACCCGACTTTCCTTTGAATTGGCCGAGAAACGCCTTTCGGCCGATGTCGTAAATTTTTCGAGCAACGGGAGCTCCGTATCCAAAGGTGAAACCCTGAGCGATACGGTCCGCAATATTCTCGCCATGAAAATCGATATGCTGGTGGTGCGCCATGCCCATGCCGGTACCTGTCGCTACCTGGCAGACCGGGTCGATGCCCGCATTATCAATGCCGGCGATGGGGCCCACGAGCACCCAACCCAGGCCCTGCTGGATGCCTTTACCATACGTCAGAAGATGGGGCGCCTACGCGGTGTCAAAGTCTTGATGGTGGGCGATATCCTGCATTCGCGGGTCGCTATGTCCAATCTCTTTTGTTTGCGCAAATTGGGGGCCGAGGTACGGGTCACCGGACCGGCAACGTTGTTGCCTCCCCATCTGGAAGAAATGGGATTCCCCGTCATGCACCATCTAGACGAAGCCCTTGAATGGTGCGATGTCGCCAATGTTCTACGCATTCAGCACGAAAGACAAGCCATTCGATACCTCCCCTCCCTGCGAGAATACGCTCTGTATTTTGGGATCAACAAGGCCCGTCTCCAAAGGCTTTCCCATCCCCTGGTGATCATGCACCCGGGGCCAATCAATCGCGGTGTGGAACTCCAATCCGATGTGGCCGATGGACCGCATTCGGTGATTTTGCAGCAGGTCGAAAACGGTGTGGCCGTGCGGATGGCCGTCCTCTATCTCCTAGCTGACCAAATTCGTAACCCTATTTCTTGATCATGAAAGGTATTGTTTTAGCCGGTGGATCCGGAACCCGTTTGCACCCTTTGACCTTGGCCACCAGCAAACAGCTGATGCCGGTCTACGACAAGCCCATGGTGTACTACCCAATTTCGGTCTTGATGATGGCCGGAATCCGGGAAATTTTGATTATTTCAACCCCCCAGGACCTTCCCTCCTTCGAAAGATTGCTGGGGGACGGGTCGCGGATCGGATGTCGTTTTGAATATTGTGTTCAAGAGGTTCCCAATGGTTTGGCCCAGGCCTTTGTTTTGGGAGCGGACTTTATTGGTAACAACAAATCCGCCTTGGTATTGGGGGATAATATTTTTTACGGATCCGGACTGAGTCGATTATTGGCTTCGCATTCGGATCCCGATGGAGGGGTGGTTTTTGCATACCACGTCAACGATCCAGAGCGTTACGGGGTTGTTGAATTTGATGCCGAAGGCAGGGCCCTCAGCATCGAAGAAAAACCAGCCAAACCCAAATCGAATTACGCCGTCCCGGGTCTGTATTTCTACGACGAAAACGTGGTCGAAATGGCCCGAAACCTGCAACCATCCGCTCGGGGCGAATACGAAATCACGGATATCAACCGGCACTACCTGGCCCAGGGACGTCTCAAGGTTCAGGTACTGGATCGGGGAACCGCTTGGTTGGATACGGGCACCTTTGCATCGTTGATGCAGGCCGGACAATTCGTACAAGTCATTGAAGAGCGTCAAGGACTCAAAATCGGATGCATCGAAGAAATCGCCTGGCGAATGGGCTTTATCGATGATGAAGGACTGCGGGCGGTGGCCCAACCCCTGATCAAATCCGGCTACGGCCAATACCTCCTCCAACTATTGCGCTCCTAGACCATGCCCAAGGTTTTGTTGACCGGAAGCACCGGGTATATCGGATCGCATACGGTCGTAGCGTTGCTTGAAGCAGGTTATCAAGTGGTAGGCGTAGACAACTACAGCCGCTCCAAACCAGCCATCGCAGATCGAATCCGGGACATCGCCCAAAAAGATTACCGACAATACCAGGCCGACTTGACCCGCAAGGAAGAGCTGGCCAAAGTTTTGGAACAAGAGGGCGATATTTCTTGTGTTATTCATTTTGCGGCCTTCAAGGCGGTGGGAGAATCCACCCAACATCCTTTGTTCTACTTTCAAAACAACCTGGTAGGGCAAATGAATTTGATGAAGGCCTGCGAAGAATACGGCATACCCGGGTTGGTTTTTTCTTCGAGCTGCACCGTTTACGGAAATCCGGAACAAATCCCCGTCACCGAGGATTCCCCCTTGTTGGAAACCGAATCACCCTACGGGCGTACCAAGGCCGTCGGCGAGGCGCTGCTCCGAGACTGGGTCCTCTCCGGAACCCCGGCCCGTACCGCCGATCAACGCGTGGTGGCTTTGCGCTACTTTAACCCGGTAGGAGCCCATCCATCCGGGCGATTGGGGGAATGCACCGTCGGAGTTCCCGATAACCTGGTGCCCTACATTACCCAAACGGCCATGGGACTGCGGAAGCAGCTCACCGTCTTTGGGAACGACTATCCAACCCGGGACGGCACCTGCCTACGGGACTATATCCATGTTTGCGATATTGCCCAAGCCCATGTCGATGCGGTGCGTTACCTGGAGCAAAACGCAAAACCAGCCGGACCCTGGTCTGTTTTTAATCTGGGAACCGGCGTGGGACAAACCGTCTTGGAGATGATCCAAGCCTTTGAATCAGTTAACCAATTGCGACTTCCCTGGAGCTACGGCCCCCGGCGCCCCGGCGATGTCATCGCGGTTTATGCCAACAACCAGCGGGCCACTCAAGACTTGGGCTGGAAAATTCAATACAGCCTCGAAGACATGATGCGGACCGCTTGGGTCTGGGAACAAAACCAAGTATCTGATCCTGTGTTATAACCAATCAATTTATACATTCCGCTTCCTACGATCTTTTAACGACCCCTATGAACGATACCCTCCTGGCGGACCTTATCCAAGCCGAAGAAGAACGCCAACGCGTTGGCCTTGAATTGATTGCTTCCGAAAATTATGTCTCCGATCAGGTCATGGAGGCGGCCGGTTCCATTTTAACCAATAAATACGCTGAAGGCCTTCCCGGAAAACGATACTACGGTGGTTGCGAAATTGTTGACCAAATCGAGCAAATAGCCATCGACCGGCTTTGCCAACTTTTTGGGGCGGGCTGGGCCAATGTCCAACCCCATTCGGGGGCCCAGGCCAACGCGGCTGTTATGCTGGCCGTGCTCCAACCTGGCGACGCCATTTTGGGCTTTGATCTCAGCCACGGAGGCCACTTGACCCACGGTTCACCGGTCAATTATTCGGGCAAACTTTACAAGGCCCATTTCTACGGGGTGGAACAGGAAACCGGGTGCATCGATTGGGACCGGGTGGCCCAAAAAGCCAAAGAAGTGCAACCCAAGCTCATCATTTGCGGGGCGTCGGCCTATCCCAGGGATTGGGATTATGCGCGCCTTCGTCGAATCGCCGACGAAGTCGGAGCCCTGCTCATGGCCGACATCTCCCACCCCTCGGGTTTGATTGCTACCGGTTTGCTGAACCATCCCTTTCCGCATTGCCATATCGTGACCTCCACCACTCACAAAACCCTGCGGGGACCCCGAGGAGGCATCATCATGATGGGGGAAGACCAACCCAATCCCTGGAACCTGCGGAACCCCAAGGGTGAATTGCGTTCCCTTTCCTCACTTTTGGACTCCGGGGTTTTTCCTGGAACCCAAGGCGGACCGCTGGAGCATATTATTGCCGCCAAAGCCGTGGCCTTTGGGGAAGCCTTGCAGCCTTCCTTCAAAGATTATACCATCCGGGTTCGTCGCAACGCCATCGCCCTGGCAACCGCGATGGTGAACCGAGGTTACCACCTGATTTCCGGTGGGACAGACAATCACTTGATGCTCATCGATCTTCGTAACAAATCCTGCACCGGCAAGCAAGCCGAGCAGGCCTTGGGAAGGGCCCATATCACCATCAACAAAAACATGGTCCCCTTTGATACCGCTTCCCCGATGGTCACCAGCGGCATACGCTTGGGGACAGCGGCTGTTACCACCCGGGGTATGAACGAAGCGGATATGGAAAAAATAGCCGATTGGATCGACCGGGTCCTCGGTCATCACCAGGATCCCGCGGTCGCCGAAGCGGTTGGAAAGGAAGTCAAAGCCTTTGCCCCCACCTTCCCATTGTTCGCCACCTAAAGAGGCCTAAGGGGCTATGAAAATCAACCTGCGTGCGGCCTTCCAGGCCAAGAACCCCGGGCTGGCCCGCTGGATACCGTCGTGGCTGTTCAAAATCCTTGAGCGGCTGATACACCAAGATGAAATCAATACCTTCTTGGCCGAAACCGGTCACCTGCGTGATCTGCCCTTTGCCAGGGAAGTTTTGCGGTATTTTGGGGTCAAGGTTGCGGTCCGTGGTTTGGAGCACCTCCCAACCAAGGGGCCCTTTGTTTTGGTGGCCAATCATCCGCTGGGTGGCTTGGACGTCCTGGCCATCTACGATGTAATTGGCCAAGTGAGGGATCGTTTTGCGTCCCTTAGCAACGATATCATGATGCAGGTTCAGCCCTTGGAAGGGCTCTTAATTCCTGTCAACAAACACGGAAGCCAATCCCGGGATCATCTCAAAATTCTGCAAGACAAAATTGCCGCTGGTTACGGCATCATCGTGTTTCCTTCCGGTTTGGTTTCCCGACGACTGAACGGCGAAATCCGAGATTTGGAGTGGAGAAAAACGGCCGTCACCTTGGCACGCAAACACAAATTACCGGTGGTACCCCTTTATATCGAAGGACGTCTATCGGAGCGTTTTTATCAAACCTATACTTGGCGCAAACGATTGGGCATCCATGCCAATATCGAGATGCTATTCTTGCCGGACGAAATGTATCGCCTGCGCGGTAGCCAGGTGACTTTGCATTTGGGGGCCCCGGTTTTGCCTGACCGCCTTGCGAACGGTGAAGGAGATCAAGTCTGGACGCAGCGTCTTCGCGATCTTGTTTACAGCCTGGCTCCTACCAAGCCCACAAACCCATCCTATGCAGACCCTCATTAACGCCCAAGACCCTGCAACGCTCGAAGCAGAATTGGTTCCTGAACGCCTGCTTCGTACGACCAACAAAGGCAACAACCTGCTTTATGTGGTGAATGCCGCGAATGCGCCGGCCTGCCTTCAAGAAATTGGCCGACTTCGCGAGCTTTGTTTTCGGGCCGAAGGCGGAGGGACCGGCAAAGCCTGCGATCTGGACTCCTACGATTTGGACCCCGATGGCTACGAACAATTGCTGGTTTGGGACCCCGAAAATCGGCAAATCATGGCCGCCTACCGCTTTGTGGAATGCCGCAAAACGGGACCGGACGACCAAGGGGCTTTTCGACTTTCATCGAATTCCATTTTTTCGTTCAGCCCGGATTTTTGCAACCATGTGTTACCCTACACCCTCGAATTGGGTCGGGCTTTTGTGGCTCCGGATTACCAACCCGAAGGCCCCTATCGCAAAGGCATCTTTGCCTTGGACAATCTGTGGGATGGCTTGGGGGCCTTGTCGGTGGTCAGGGAAGATATCCGTTACCTCTACGGCAAAGTCACGGTCTATGACGATTACCCCCACGATGCCCTGGTTAGCCTTCACAGTTTCTTGAATCATTTCTTTACCGACCCCGACGGATGGGTGCTCCCCCGCCAAGAATTTGCCCTGGATCTTTCCCAAGCCGACGCCTTCAAGGAAATCTGGGCCGGATTGGATTACGAAAAAGCCTTGGCCCTGCTCCACAAAAAAACCCTTGATTGGGGAACCCGGGTTCCGCCTCTCTTCCCGGCCTATATGAACTTATCCTCGACGATGCGGTATTTTGGCTTTGCCCACAACGCCGCTTTTGGTCGGGTGGATGAAGCCGGGATCTTGGTAACCATTGCCGACATCAACCCCTCCAAAATCGAAAGGCATATCGGGAGCTTTACCCGCGTTCGTTAGAGACCGAGGGTTCGACGATAGTCCAAAAAATCATCGACCCAATCGGTGGGTTCCAGGCCAACTTGCAGAGCATCCGAAGGGCCCAGGTCTTGGCCGGTCAGTTGATGGTAAAGTTCTTGGTATCGGGCACTGATCTGTTCAACCCACTCCGGGGTCATGGGCGGTATTGGTTGTCCGGGTAAGCCCTGAAAACCATGGGCAATGAGCCATTGACGAACAAACTCTTTGGACAACTGCTGTTGGGGTTGCCCGCTTTCTTGCAATGCCCGGTAGGGCTCTGCGTAGAAGTAACGGGACGAATCGGGAGTATGCACTTCGTCCATCAAGATGACTTTTCCGTCCAAAAGGCCAAACTCGTATTTGGTATCCACCAAAATCAAACCACGCTCCAAAGCCATCTTGGAACCGCGCTCAAACAAGGCCAGGGCGTATTGCTCCATCGTGCGGTAATGTTCTTCACTGACCAGCCCTTGTTCCAAAATCTGTTCCCGGGAAATGTCTTGATCATGGCCTTGGGATGCTTTGGTGGTGGGCGTGATGATCGGCGCACCCAACGAATCGGACTCCCGCAAACCGTCCGGTAGCGGAACCCCGCAGAGGATCCGGGCACCGTCCCTGTAACAACGCCAAGCATGCCCGGACAGATAACCACGGACCACCATCTCCACCGCGACAGGTTCGGCGCGGTAACCGTAGGAAACACGAGGGTGCGGGCTGCTGATCAGCCAATTGGGTACCAAATCCCTGGTTTTTTCGAGAAAATACGCGGCGGTACGGTTGAGCACCTCCCCTTTGCGGGGAATGGCCGCGGGCAGGACCACGTCAAAGGCCGAAATACGATCCGAGGCAACCATCACCAATCGACCATCTTCCAAGAAATAAACATCCCGGACCTTGCCCCGGTAGAAGCCGGTCATACCGGGTAATTGAATCGGCGCTTGAGGAAAGGAATTAGGCATGACCCTTGTTTTGGTTTTGGTTTTGGTTTTGGTAAGCTTGGACAATGGTTTTGACCAGGGGGTGGCGGACCACATCGGTTTCGTTCAGTTCAACCACGGCAATCCCTTGCAGACCTTTGAGAACTTGAAGGGTGGGGCCCAAGCCCGAGACCATCCGGGTTGGCAAATCAACCTGAGTCAAATCGCCCGTAACAATAAATCGCGCAGATGGACCCATACGGGTCAAAAACATTTTGAGCTGGGTGGGGGTGCAGTTCTGCGCCTCGTCCAGAATCACAAAGGCTTTGTCCAAGGTCCGACCCCGCATAAAAGCCAAAGGAGCCACTTCGATGATGCCCTCCTCCAGGTACTTGGCCAGCCTCTGGGGTGGTAACATATCTTCGAGGGCATCGTAAAGGGGGCGCAGGTAGGGGTCCACTTTTTCTTTGAGATCCCCGGGCAGGAAGCCCAAACTCTCCCCGGCCTCCACGGCCGGGCGGGTCAGGATGATTTTTCGTACCTCTTTGTTTTTGAGGGAACGGACGGCGAGGGCCACCGCGGTGTAGGTTTTGCCGGACCCCGCCGGACCCAGGGCAAACAACAAATCACAACGATCCATGGCATCCACCATGCGCTGTTGGTTCGGAGTGCGCGCCCGCACGATGAGACCGTTGGGCCCGTGCACCAAGACGGTTTTGGAGGTGGTCTCAAAGCCAGTGGATTCGGTGCGATGACGGGATTCCAGCCCGGCCATGGCTTCGTTGAAGGCATCATCGCTCAGAAAACCGTTGGCCAGGCTGCATTGGCGTAGCAAACGCTCCCACAATACCTGAAAACGGTTCATGACTTGATCGTTTCCCTCCAAGAGCAGGCGACTCCCTCGCAATGTCATCTTGAGCTCCGGAAAAGCCGCTTGCATACGATCTTGACGGGCATTCCCCGCGCCGTAGAATCCCAGGGGATCCATTCCAGCGATGTCAAATTCTTTGGGTTCGTTATGGTGAGGCAAAAGGCGTGGCTTTGGTGGCTATGGAATAAATTTGAGGTCGGTCTCCGCTTGCTTAGCGCTCCCCATGCCACTTCTCACCCTTACCACTGATTACGGACTGCGCGATCC
Organism: Bacteroidia bacterium; assembly: GCA_049317645.1. Classification (GTDB taxonomy): domain Bacteria; phylum Bacteroidota; class Bacteroidia; order UBA7662; family UBA7662; genus SYHX01. The sequence continues at coordinate 7,485 of JBMOHV010000022.1, read as the reverse complement.
TTATGTCGCGATGCTGAGAGGGCGATTGTTGAGCAGGTTTCCGCATTGGCGAACCGAAGATATTTCACACAATATTAGCAAGTATGACTTGGTTGAGGCTGTTTATGTCCTCAAAACCGCCTTCCCTTTTTTTCCACCAGGCACCGTGCATTTGTTGGATGTTGGCTATCGCAGCAAGACTCAAGAAAACCCTTGGCCGTCGTATATCGTCGTCCGTTACCAGGGCCATTGGTTTGCCTTGCCGGATCAAGGCCTCTTGCCCCTCTTGGTGGACCGCGACGAGTCCCCCCTGGTGCAGCGTTACCCTTTAACGGTATCCCGCCCAAATGCGGGCTTTGCTTTGTTGGATTGGCTGGACGGGCCCTTGGGCATGCTCATCCATGCCTTGGGCCAAGACCCATCCCGAACCAAAGCCCCGGAGCCTTGGCAGGAACCCGTTTCGGATACCACCGGGATGTGGCTCGATAAAGTCTATGAACGTGACGGAGTCTTGCACGGTCGGGTCCTCTACGCGGATAGTTACGGGAACCTGCATACCAACTTGGACCAAGCGTCCGTTGAAGCCTTTGTGTCGGATCGACCTTTCGAAGTTCTGCTGCGTTCCGGTCAACGCCACGAAAACCGCAGCGACCGGATTCAAGGCCATTACCATGCCGTGGAAGGACAGCACCTGACGCTGCTTTACAACGCTATCGGTTACCTCGAAATTGCGCTGAATACCAACCATGCCGAGTCCTTGCTAGGCCTAAGGGTTCAGGACCAAGTGATGATTGAACGCTCCTGACAGGAGCCCTTGGCTGGTTTATCTTTGGGCCCATGAACATAAATACACTTCTTCAAGGCAAAATAGCCCTGGTCACCGGCGGAAGTCGGGGGATTGGCATGGGCATCGCCCGCAAGTTGGCCTCACAGGGCGCCGACATCGCTTTTACCTACAAGTCCTCCCAACAATCGGCCCTGGAACTCGAAAAGGAATTGCAGGCCATGGGGGTACGGGCCCGGGCTTACGCCTCGGATGCCGCTGATTATGCCCAAGCCGAAAAATTGATTGAACAAATCCTCGCAGATTTTGGAGGGCTTGAAATCATCGTGAACAATGCGGGCATTACACGGGATCAATTGTTGATTCGAATGACCGAAGAACAATGGGATCAAGTGATGGATAACAACCTCAAATCCGTCTTCAATGTGTGCAAACATGCGGTTCGCCACCTCATGAAAAACCGCAAAGGCAGCATCATCAATCTATCGTCGGTGGTCGGACGCAGTGGGAACGCAGGTCAGAGCAATTACTCCGCCTCCAAGGCAGGCGTCATTGCCTTCACCCAGTCCTTGGCCCGCGAATTGGGATCTCGTAACATTCGATGCAATGCCGTCGCACCCGGTTACATCGAAACCGAAATGACCGGTCAATTATCTCCAGCCGTTTCGGAGGCTTGGAATGCCAAAATCCCCCTGGGCCGACCCGGAACCGTTGATGAAGTGGCTGAAGTCATTGCTTTCTTGGCATCGGATCGGGCCTCCTATGTCACCGGGCAATGTTGGAATGTCAGCGGGGGACTGGATCACGCCTAAGCCTTTAGACCATGGGCTATCTCGAACTGGGATGGGGTTCCCCGCTATGGGTACTGCCTTTGTCCGCCGCTGCAGGCTTGGCCTGGGCTTGGGCAAAACATGGGCGCCGTTTACCCAACCAACCTTCGAGAAAGGCCCGATTGTCCCTTGGAATATTGCGCGGATTGGCGGTTTTTTTGCTGGTTCTGCTCTGTTTTGATCCCACCTGGATTCGGGAAGAACGCACCGTTCAAGCGCCCCTGATCGTCTTGGCTTTGGACCAAAGTCAGTCCATGAACCGCCCCGGCGTCAGCGCCGAAGCTTTGCGTTCTTTTGCCTTGGAATTCACCCAAAAACTTCGAGGAACCCATCGAGTTGATGTGGTAGGATTTGGAGCAGGGGCCGACCGACTGAACCCAACCCAACCAGGTTCGGTCCGTTTGGACCAAAGCCTGACCTCCACCGAACCCCTGGCCCATTGGACCTCGGACCAAGCGGGATTGGAAAGCATCGCTGCCTGGGTTCTGGTCAGCGATGGGCTTTTTAACATGGGAATGGAACCGCGATCCTTCTTTGCAACCTATCAAAGTCCGGTCTTGACGTTGGGATGTGGGCCAGACCAAGGCCAACAACCTACGTGGACCCTTGGCTCTCCGACCGTTCCCGATCGCGTTGAAGCTCACAGCGATTTGGAAATCGAAATCCCTGTACGAGGCCATCACATGACCGGTCAAACTTTGCAAATCGAGGCCTTGGTTTCGACCGGTTCCTCCCCACCTATCCTTGCTGAGCGCCGCGTTTGGCAACCCGGTGCAGGCTCCTTTCAACAAAACCTTTCTTTCAAAATTTCAATTGGCGAAGAAGGCCTGTACGCGATTCGATTCAGAGGCCGAAGCATTAGCGGCGCCTCTGGACCGGGCAAGGCCCTGGAAAGTCCAGAAAAACTGGCCTTTGTGGAGGCCGTTCGGACCAAAAAGCGCCTCCTTTTGCTAGCCAAAGCCCCGCACCCGGACTTGGGCGTTCTGCGGAGCGTTTTGGAACAAACCAAGAATCATGTCGTGCAATTGGAGTACGGTCTGGCAGGCCTGCGCAAAGCCGTTGCGGACCCCTCGGCAGACCTTTATATCTGGCATCAATGGCCTTCGGCCAACCCCGAACCCGGCGAAGCCGACCTCCTCCAAAAAATTCAACAAAAGGGGCAACCGCTTTGGTGGATGGGTGGTGCGGCCAGCGATTGGAAAGGGTGGCCGGAGGGGCGACCCACCGCCTCGGTTCCGATGGTTCAGGTTCTCCCCGTTCTCAATGATCGTTGGAATGCCTTCCTACCCGGGGTGCAACTCGCTGAGGGAATTCGCCGTCTCCCTCCGTTGACCACCCCTGCGGTGGGCCCGGTTGAATCCCCGGTCGGAACGACCCTCTTGTACCAACAAAAGGATCGTGTTGTCACCCAACGCCCCTTGTGGGTTGTGGAATACCGAAGCCGCCCTACCCGGGCCTACCTCTGGGGCGAGGGCTTGTGGCGTTGGCGATTGGCCATGGATTCCGATCATCGGTCCGGAACAAACGGTTCGGCCGCTACGACCCCCTTAGAGAGCCTTGTTCTAAACACCGTTTCTCTGCTGTTGGGTGGGCAGGCCTCCGAAGGACTGGAAATTCGACCTGTTCGTCCCTTCTTTAACGAAACACAAGCGGTCCTGCTTGAGGGCAGCCTGCGCAATGCACAGGGTGAATTTGACAACCAAAGCACCCTACGACTTCAACTTTTTCAAAAGGATAGCCTGGTCCGGGATGCCGCCATGGTCCCGGACGGTTTGGGGTACCGCCTTGATTTGGGTCGGTTAGCAGCCGGCACCTACCGATACACCGCCACCACCTCCGCCAACGGACTGCCTCTCGTAAAGAACGGGGTTTTGGCTGTGCAATCCTTTGGACTCGAAAACCCTGGCGAACCCGGTGACCACGCCTTGCTCCAGAACCTGGCTAAGCAGAGCGGCGGGACCTATCTGCGCATGGATGCATGGGATGCGAAATCACGCGCCGTGGCCCTGAATCAACTAAGCCAAAAAATAAAAAAACATCCGACCATCCGATCCGAAAGCAGCCTAAGCTTGGTCTCAACCCCTTGGTTACGATCCATTTGGTTTTGGGTACTTGTTTCGCTGTTGTTAGGGGCTGAATGGCTCCTGGCACGAGCCCTTGGAGGAATCTAATTGAATTCATAACATGAAATCATTCTACTATCTACTGTTCGCCACCTTGGTATTCCTGACGTCTTCATGCACGCCAATCCGACTGGCACTGGATCCCGGTCTCCAAGGTCAATCGGATTGTTATCCGGTGCAAGGCCGTCAACAATTCCGATTCAAAATCAAAGTATCCTACGGCCCCTACGCCACCCTCAAAGTACGCCGAGGCCCCGTCAATTCCTACCAAGCCAATGTTCGCATTCGTTTTAGTGGAGCCAATCAGCGCATGCGCATCATCCAGAGTGCCGGCGATGGTGCACACGACACGATCACAACCCATGCCCGTTTCAAACAAAGCGACGTTCCGCTATGGCAGGGAAGAATCGCTTTGCCTTTGTCGTACAGCCATCTAATGACCGGTGAAATTCGTAGTGCCGGAGAGCCCCTCGCCGAATTTGTGCTTTTTAGACCCGAAACCACGACACGCCGACAGAGCCTTTGCGGTCATTTGGACATTCCCGGCCAACCTCTCATCGAAATTCACAGCCTACGCACCCTTGAAGGGAACCATCGCTGGCTTGGGGCCACCCATGCTGGATTGCGTTTTGAACAAGACGGTCGGGTCCTTGGACAAATATCGCTGATCAACCGTGGCGAAGTTTGCCTCGCGAGAAACCTTGCCCCCCGGGTAGAACGCTGCGTGGCAGCGATGAGCACCGCCCTTCTACTCAAACAAAACCTGGAATAACTTAGAGAGCCTGCCCCGAGTCCAACAACCAAAACACCGATTCCCCGGGCTTGACCATTCGGTACTTTTCGCGGGCCAATCGTTCCAACAAAAGAGTATCCGACTCCAAAGCAGCTTTCTCTCGGGTCATGACTTGGATGGAGGAATCATAAAAGGACTTCTGCTTCTGCAGTAGTCTCCACTCACGGCGAACCTTGGCCTGACCTAACCAATTGTATTCATCCAAAAACAAGAGCCACAATACAAAGGCAAGGCCCACGAGAACGTAACGGTTCCGAAGAAGACGCATGATAGAACCGGGCATGCCTTGTATTTAGACCGGATGGTAACGAAAACCCAAACCTCCAAATAGGGCCGAATCGCCCAATTCCTCTTCGATCCGAAGTAACTGGTTGTATTTGGCCATCCGATCGGAGCGGGATGCTGAACCTGTTTTGATTTGCCCGGTACGCAGAGCTACCGCCAAATCGGCGATGGTGCTGTCCTCGGTTTCGCCGGAACGGTGACTCATAACACAGGTATAAGATGACGATGAAGCCGTTTGAACCGCTTCGATGGTTTCGGTAAGGGTTCCGATTTGATTGACCTTCACCAAAATGGAATTGGCCACCTTGGATTCAATACCACGACGTAGGCGTTTGGTGTTCGTAACAAATAAATCATCACCAACCAGCTGAATACGATTCCCCAAGGCCGATGTTAAACGTGCCCACCCTTCCCAATCATCCTCGGCCAAACCATCTTCGATGGAACAAATGGGGTATTTGGCACACCATTCGGTCCAGAATTCAACCAATTGACCCGAGTCCATGGGTTCACCACCTGATTTATGAAAACGATAGTTTCCGCTAGCCGCATCGTACATTTCGGTACAGGCTGCATCCATGGCAATCGCCACCTGTTCCCCCGGTCGATAACCCGCCGATTCAATCGCCCGTAAAACCATTTCCAAAGCCTCGGTATTGCTGCGAAGGTTGGGAGCAAATCCTCCTTCATCCCCAACATTGGTTGACAAACCTTGATCGCGCAAGACCTTTTTGAGATGATGAAAGACCTCGGTGCCCATGCGCAAGGCCTCCGAAAAGGTGGATGCGCCCAGCGGCATTACCATAAACTCCTGAAAATCAATTCCGTTATCGGCATGGGCACCGCCATTCAAAATATTCATCATGGGCATGGGCAGGACATTTGCCTGCAGTCCACCAACATAACGATACAAAGGCATGCCCAGCGAAGCGGCCGCAGCCCTTGCGCAGGCCAGGGATACCCCAAGAATGGCATTCGCGCCCAGATTCGATTTGTTACCTGTCCCGTCCAAATCAATCATGACCCGGTCAATCTGTTGCTGCTCGTAAACCGACATCCCTTCCAATTCCGGTGCGATACGATCGTTGACATGAGCGACGGCCCCCAGGACTCCCTTGCCCATGTACATGGACGGATCGTTGTCCCGCAATTCGACCGCTTCGTGAATGCCCGTCGAGGCCCCCGAAGGAACGGCCGCCCTTCCCGTGCAACCGTCAGAGGTCAATACGTCCACTTCCACGGTGGGGTTCCCACGGGAATCGAGAATTTGTCTAGCAAAAATGTCTTGAATAACAGGCATGGGCTTAGGGTTTAAAGGGCAATGTAAGGATGGACTAGTCCATCATGGACACAAAATCATCAAACAAGTAATGAGAATCATGAGGCCCTGGATTGGACTCGGGGTGGTACTGCACCGAAAAGGCAGGACGATCGCGCAAGGCAAGTCCTTCAACGGTTTGGTCGTTCAAGTTGATGTGGGTCAATTCCAAATGGGACGCCGCCTGGGCCTGTTCCAAATGGACCGCAAACCCGTGATTCTGAGAGGTGATTTCGGAACGGTTGTTTCGGAGGTTAAGGACCGGATGATTGGAACCCCGATGTCCGTTGTGCATCTTGAAAGTATCGAGACCTGCGGCCCTGGCCAGCAATTGATGACCTAGGCAAATGCCCATGAGAGGAACGCGTCGTTCCAGCAAACCACGCACCACACCTACCTGTTGATCCATGGCAGCGGGGTCACCGGGGCCATTGGATAACAAGACCCCTTGGGGAGCGCAGGCCATGACGTCTTCGATGGTAGCCAAGGCCGGAAGCACCTGCAACTCGCATCCCCTCTGGGTGAGATGGTGAAGCATGTTGCGCTTGACCCCGTAATCCATAACCACCACCTGCTTGGGGGTACCCGGGATGGCGGATGCCATGCGATACGATTCAGCGGTGGTTACCAAGGCACTTAGGTCCAAACCGTCCATGCTGGGTAGGTCCTGCAAGGCCTTTTGGGCTTGATGAAGGTGGTCGCTATCCAGGCCCTTGTGCGACAAAATGACGGCATTCATGGCGCCGCTGTTGCGAATATGACGAACCAAAGCCCGGGTATCCACGCCCCGTATCCCCATCAGCCGGTTTTGGACCATATAATCCTGCAAGGACGAATCAGCCATGAGGCGAGAATGCTTCTCGGTAAAATTGCGGACCACCACACCGCTAATCTGAACTCGATCGGATTCCTGATCTGCAGCATAGGCTCCGTAATTGCCCAAGTGGACAAAATTGTGGACCAGCAATTGACCCCGGTAGGATGGGTCGGTAAACATCTCTTGGTAACCCGTCATGGAGGTGTTAAAGCATAGCTCCCCTCCACAGACGCCGGCATCAAAGCCTACAATCCAACCTTCAAAAACTCTCCCATCCTGAAGGTGCAGAGAACCGGGTGTTGACATAGCTAAGGTCATGAAAGTATCTAATTGGATGATGTTTCAAAGACAAAAATAGGCTCCTTCAACCCAAAGCCCACAACCCCTTTCAAAAGAAAACCCCGCCGAGGCGGGGTTTCTAAACTTAGGCTTTGGGCTCTTCCTTTTCGGGGCTTTCGTCCTCAGGTGCGCTGTCTTCAGCGGCGGGAGCCTCATCGACAACCGCAGGGGTCTCTTCGACAACTGCTGGGGTCTCTTCGACAACCGCAGGGGTCTC
>JBMOHV010000021.1:0-26501 GCA_049317645.1 Bacteroidia bacterium | reverse complement strand
CCATGGCCGCAAAATCCTCAAACGCAACCATCGATGGTTCCTGGGTAGGTTGGATTTTCCCCGATTCGGACGTGGCAGGGGACGTTGAAACAGGCTGGGACGTTGAACCAGGCTGGGACGTTGAACCAGGCTGGGATGAGGCCGGCGATGAGGCCGGCGATGAGGCCGGCGATTCAGTCGAATTGGATTCCATGGCTTGAAGTTTGGCAAGACGCTCTTGGATCGTTGCGTCTTCGATAGGCGTAAATAACAGGGTGGGGGGAGCCAATGGATGGCCCGTTTGCAGGTAAACGCCCTTGGCGAGCCCTTGCCACCAGGCCAGCCGTTGATCCTCCGAAGGAAGCCAATTGAGCTGGGCCGAAAGTCGTTTGGCTGCATGCGGCAAGAAGGGCTCCAAAGCAATGCACAATTCGGCTGCCACTTCGGCGCCGGTACGCAGAACGCCCAACGCCGCTTCGGGATCTGTTTTGAGTAATTTCCAAGGCTCTGTTTCTGCCAGGTAACGATTTCCCAGTCGGGATAGGTGGATCACGCCGGCCAGGGCCTCCCGCAATCGGAACTGCTCCATGGCTTCCAGAATTTCGGACCGAGTCAAGGCCAAAGCATCGTGAAGGATCTGTTCGGCCGACCCGACCGTGGGGGCCTCCATGGCCACCAAGGGGCCGCAGCGACCTTCGTTCAATTTGTGGGTTAAAACCACCACCCGATTAATAAAATTCCCAAGGATCGCGACCAATTCCGAATTGACTCGGAGTTGAAAATCCTGCCAAGAAAAATCGGCATCTTTGGTTTCCGGCAAATTCGCCAAAAGGGTGTAACGCAATTCATCTTCACGCCCGCTCATTTCTTGGAGGTATTCGTGCAGCCAAACCGCCCATCCACGGGATGTTGAGATTTTGCGGCCCTCGAGGTTCAGAAACTCATTCGCCGGAACCTGCCATGGCAGCACATAGGAACCGTGAGCCGCCAACATCATGGGGAAAATTAAGGTGTGGAATACAATGTTATCTTTTCCAATAAAATGAATCAACCGGGTGTCCGGGTTTTTCCAATAATCTTCCCAACGATCCGGTTCGCCTTGGGATTCAAAATATTCACGAGTCGCTGAAATATACCCAATAGGGGCATCAAACCAAACATAAAGAACCTTTCCCTCAGCACCTTGCAAAGGAACAGGCACACCCCAATCCAAATCCCTGGTCATGCTTCGGGGCTGCAGCCCCTGCTGAACCCAGGACATAAATTGACCTCGGACATTGGATTTCCAGCCCTGAATTCGTTGGGTGTATTCAACAAAGGTGGGGTGTTGTAACAATTCATCCATGGGAAGAAACCAATTGTTGGTTTCGCGGATGACCGGTTCCGTCCCGCTAAGAACCGAACGTGGTTGCAACAATTCATCCGGACTGAGGGAAGTCCCGCATTTCTCGCATTGATCCCCGTACGCCCCGTCAAATGCGCAATGGGGGCAGGTTCCAACAATATAACGATCGGCCAAAAATTGCTGGGCGGCGTTATCGTAAAATTGTCGGGTTACCTCCTCCCGCAAAAACCCGCCACGATGCAAGACCTCAAAAAAAGCCGTGGCCTCCCGGTGATGGGCGGCTCCCGATGTCCTCGAAAAATGGGTGAATTCCACCCCAATCCCCTGGAGCGCATCGCGAATAAGGACATGGTTCCGGTCCACCAAATCCCGGGGGTGCACCCCTTCTTTGCGGGCCTGCAGTGTGATGGCGACCCCGTGTTCATCCGTACCGCAGATTAAGATGACATCCTCCCCCTTGGCACGCAGATAACGGTGGTAAACATCGGCAGGCAGGTAACACCCGGCCAGATGGCCGATATGAACAGGCCCGTTGGCATAGGGAAGAGCGGCGGTCAACAAATAGCGGGGCACCTCGCAAAAGTAGGGCCCAGGAGCAGGCTTAACAAACCTCCAGCCCCTAACCCTGTTGTAATTTGGCAGCCATGCAGGAAATTCCCGTCTATCAACCCCGTAACCCCGTCCGAATTGTCACCGCGGCCTCGCTTTTTGACGGCCACGATGCGGCCATCAACATTATGCGCCGTATCCTCCAAAAAAGCGGAGCTGAAGTCATCCACTTGGGTCACAACCGTTCGGCCGCCGAAATTATAGACTGTGCCGTGCAGGAAGACGCTCAAGCCATTGCCATCACCTCCTACCAGGGGGGGCATTTGGAGTTTTTCAAGTACCTCTACGACTTGTTGCGGGACCGGGGACGCCCAGAGATTCGTCTCTTTGGCGGTGGAGGCGGTACCATCCTTCCGGTCGAAATCGAAGAACTTCATGCCTATGGGATCAATCGCATTTATTCCCCGGATGATGGCCGAGCCATGGGCTTGCAAGGGATGATCAACGATTTGTTGCAACAATCCGATTTTGCCATCGTCAAAGAAAGCACCAATGACCTGAAGGCCTTGGCTGAACAAATCCGTCTTGGGGCGGACCCCGCCTTGGCTCGAGGCATTTCGATGGCCGAAAACGAGCCCCCACTTTTTGAAGAACTCATCCAAACCCTCAACGCCGACGGGTCGAACCATCTTGCCCCAAAAGCCCCGGTTCTGGGCATCACCGGAACGGGCGGGGCGGGTAAATCATCGCTGGTGGACGAGGTCATTCGGAGATTTGTAACCCAAACCGGCGACCCGTCGGATCCCAGCGTCGGACCCCGCGTGGCCGTTGTATCGGTGGACCCCTCCAAGCGCAAGACCGGGGGCGCCCTCTTGGGCGATCGCATCCGAATGAATGCCATCCACCACCCCCGCGTTTATATGCGGTCCCTGGCAACCCGTCAATCCAACCTGGCCCTGAGCCGCCATGTTCGAGACACCCTGACCTTGCTGCAGGCTTCCCGCTTTGACTTGATTCTTCTAGAAACCTCCGGCATCGGCCAAAGCGATACCGAAATCATTGATCACAGCGATGTTTCGCTCTATGTTATGACGCCGGAATACGGGGCCGCAACCCAGCTCGAAAAAATCGACATGCTGGATTTTGCCGACCTCATCGCGGTGAACAAATTTGATAAAAGGGGAGGCCAAGATGCACTGCGGGATGTAAAGAAGCAAGTTCAACGCAACCATAACCTGTGGGACACCCCTGCATCGGAAATGCCGGTGGAAGGCACCATCGCCAGTCAATTCAACGACCCGGGGATGAACCGCCTATTTGCCCGATTGATGAACCTGCTTGAAACCCGTTGTGGATTCAAGGTGGAACGTCAACCTTGGGTAGATGACCATGAACTCTCCGAGAAAATTTACATCATTCCCCCGTCCCGGACCCGTTACCTCTCCGAAATCACTGACAGCATCCGGCGTTACAACCGCGATACCGAGGAGCAGGCCCGCCTGGCAGACCAATGGTATGCCTTGGAGCAAAGCATTCGAATACTCGAGGAACAAAGCGGGGACCCAGCCCATCCCAACAACGCCAACCAAGCCTTGTCCCATGCCTTGGCAAAAGCCAAAGAAGGCCTGAACGGTCCCAGTATCCGCGTTCTAGAATCCTGGCCAGCTTTGCGCGATGCCTACCTCGCCGACGAATTCAGCTACCATGTCCGGGGCAAGGAGATCAAGATCCAAACCCGAACCACCACTCTTTCGGGGCTGAAGCTTCCCAAAGTAAGTCTGCCGCGGTACGCTAATTACGGAGATTTGTTACGGTGGTTCCGGCAGGAAAATCTACCGGGCACCTTCCCGTACACGGCCGGCGTTTTTCCCTTCAAAAGAGAACAAGAAGATCCAACCCGGATGTTTGCAGGGGAAGGCGGTCCCGAACGGACCAACAAACGCTTTCACTATGTGTCGTTGGGCATGCCGGCCAAGCGACTCAGTACGGCTTTTGATTCGGTGACCTTGTACGGCAACGACCCGGATCGCCGTCCGGATATCTACGGCAAAATCGGCAATGCCGGCGTCAGCATTTGTTGTTTGGACGATGCCAAAAAGCTCTACTCCGGCTTTGACCTCTGCAACCCAGCCACCTCGGTTTCCATGACCATTAACGGACCGGCTCCGGTCCTTTTGGCCTTCTTTTTGAATGCCGCCATCGACCAGCAATGCGAGAAATTCATCGCGGAGCAGGGCTTGGAGGAAGCGGTGCGTTCCAAACAAAAAGCTCTCCAATCCGGGAAAAAAGATTGGCCCGCTTACCGAGCCTTCGGTTCGGACCAAGCCAACCACTCCCATGCCCTCCCCGAAGGCAACAACGGCTTGGGCCTTCAGCTCTTGGGATTGTCGGGAGATGCCGTCTTGGCGCCTGGTGATTATCTGCGAATCAAACAAAAGACCTTGACCCAGGTTCGGGGTACCGTCCAAGCCGATATTCTCAAGGAAGACCAGGCCCAAAACACTTGCATTTTTTCGACCGAATTCTCCCTGCGATTGATGGGAGATGTTCAGGAATATTTTATTGAGCATGCCGTCCGCAATTTTTATTCGGTTTCCATATCGGGGTACCATATTGCCGAGGCCGGAGCGAACCCCATCACGCAATTGGCCTTTACCCTGGCCAACGGTTTTACGTATGTCGAGTATTACCTATCGCGGGGAATGGATATCAACGGCTTTGCACCCAATCTCAGCTTTTTCTTTAGCAACGGAATCGACGCCGAGTACGCCGTGATTGGACGGGTGGCTCGGCGGATTTGGGCCAAAGCATTGCGCGAAAAATACGGAGCCGATGAACGCTCCCAGATGCTCAAATACCATATCCAAACCTCGGGCCGTTCGCTGCATGCCCAGGAAATTGATTTCAACGATATCCGAACCACCTTGCAGGCCTTGTATGCGATCTATGATAACTGCAATTCCTTGCATACCAATGCCTTTGACGAAGCCATTACCACGCCCACCGAAGCCTCGGTGCGCCGGGCCATGGCCATTCAGCTCATCATTAACCGGGAGCTCGGTCTGGCTTTTAACCAAAACCCCTTGCAGGGATCCTTTGTTATCGAAGAACTCACCGATCTGGTCGAGGAAGCGGTGATGTTGGAGTTTGATCGCATTACCGAACGCGGCGGGGTCCTGGGCGCGATGGAGTCGATGTATCAACGCAATCAGATTCAGGAAGAGTCGCTGCATTACGAAACCCTCAAGCACAACGGAGATTTGCCTATCATCGGGGTCAATACTTTTTTGAGCAAAGAAGGTTCACCGACCCTGATCCCTGGCGAAGTTATCCGGGCCACGGAAGCCGAAAAGGAAGCCCAGATTGCAACCCTTCTAAGCCTCCACGGTCGATACCCCCACGAAGCCGCTCTATGGCTCAGGCGCCTCTCCGAAGCGGCTTTGCGTCAAGAGAATTTGTTTGATGTTCTGATGGAAGCCGTCAAGTATTGTTCGCTGGGACAGATCACCGACACTTTGTACAATGTAGGAGGCCGTTATCGCCGGAACATGTAATACCGCCTGACGAGCGATTCAGCCCAGGTCCAAGAAACGAAGGGGGCCGCGGGCCAGGGGGCGGTGAACCTAAAGCGCTGGGGCCAAATTGCTTTGGCGTACGAAACGTTGCATTTCCAGAAATACCGAAAACATTTTGCGACCTTTGCGGAGGTCTTCAAATTCCAGCTTGTAGGAAGTTATGGTTGCGGGCCATGGGATACTGCCCCCGGCTTGGTAATTGGTAATGCAAGCTTGTTTGCGGCAATCAAATCGGAGGATGACGCGTTGCCGGCAGGGCGATGGACAGGCCGTGCCTTCCTTGATTTCTTCCATGCGGATACGCACATCGCTGAGTCGAAAGACCACATGGCCTCCCCCAAAATCCTGGCCGTTGATCCGCAGATTGCCGTACTCGTCCATCATGCAGTCGGGTCCAAAAACGCCTTTGAGGTAAATATCGGCATCGGTATAATCGCGGATCCGGTTGGGGGCCTGAGCGGCCGTTGGGAGGCATAAACCCCCGTACAGCGCCCCAGCAAGGAGGAGGGAAACCAAAAAGCGGGGGAAACCAAGTCGTTGAGAAGTCATCATAGCACCAAATTTAATACCTTTAACCGAACCTCAACCCCTCAACCTATGGCAACAGCCTTGATTACCGGAGCCTCCGAAGGCATTGGATTGGAATTGGCCCGCATCCATGCGGCAGCCAAGCATGATTTGATTCTGGTGGCCCGTCGACTTGATTTACTCCAAAAGCTCCGCGAAGAATTGGTGGCGGCCCACCAAATTCAAGTTCATTGTTATGAAATGGACCTCAGCATACCGGCTAACATCGACCGCCTTTATCAAAGTACTACAACGGCTGGGATACGGGTCGATTATTTAATAAACAACGCCGGCTTTGGGAGTTTCGGGCCCTTTGTTGAAAATGCCTGGGAAAGAGACGCTTCCATGATTGACCTCAATGTTCGGGCGGTTGCTCACCTAACCAGGCTCTATGCAAGTGATATGGTGAAACAGGGCGGGGGCCGAATCATGAATGTGGCCTCAACGGCCGCCTTTCAGCCCGGACCGGGCATGGCGGTTTATTTTGCCACCAAAGCCTTTGTATTGCATTTCTCCGAAGCCCTGCACCTGGAATTACGCCGGCACGGTATCACCGTAACAACCCTTTGCCCAGGACCCACCCAAAGCGGATTTGGACGAGCCATGATGGGACCCGGATCCTCCGCTCCCTCGATGCTTTCCAGCAAACGCATCCCCGATTCGGCCTCCGTGGCTCGGTACGGGTACCAGGCCATGATGCGTGGCCGGGCCGTGGCCGTCCATGGCTGGATGAATGCGGTCATGGCAGCATCCACCGGCCTGATGCCCCGTGCTTGGGTGGTCCGGGTATCGGCCGGGATCACCGGAGGACTTAAGTAGACCCTGCAACGAAGCGTCATGGCAACTGGTCTTCTGATGTTACGGCCTCAGCATTTTGGGTGGAATTCCGAAACCAGCAGCAGCAACGCCTTTCAAACTTCTCAACCGCAAAGCCTACCTGATCTAACAGCCCAGCAAGGCCTACGGGAATTTGATGCGATGCATAGCCGCCTCCTAGAAGCAGGGCTTCAAGTGACGGTGCTGACGGATCGAAAGGAAGTTCCCTGTCCCGATGCTGTTTTTCTTAACAATTTGTTTTGTACCCTGCCGGACGGCGGGTTGATCCATTTCCCCATGGAGGCTCCCTCCCGACGACTCGAAAAAAGAGACGACCTCGCTCATCTCCTGATCGAAGCCGGGTTTCGAGTGGCCTACGAATCGGATTGGAGCGATTGGGCCCACCAAGGGCAGTTCCTGGAAGGGACGGGTAGCATGGTTTTGGACCATGACCATCGTTGCGCTTATGCGGCTTTTTCGACCCGAACCAGTCCGGAACTCTTGGAGCGTTGGTGCCACGAAATGGGATACGATGGATGGGGCTTTGACAGCACTGATGCCAACGGACGGCCTTATTATCATACCAATGTTATGATGAGTCTGGGGCAAAACATCGCCCTCTTGGCCGCCGAGGCCCTGGACCCTTGGGGTCAAAAAGAATTGATCAAGCGGCTGAATTCCACCGGGCGCGATGTACTCCTTCTCAGCCCCGCCCAAATTGAATCCTTTGCGGCCAATGTTCTGCAAGTAGCGCACCCCGAGGGTCATCGCTGCTGGATTGCCTCCGAAACGGCCGTTCGCGCTTGGGGTCCCGAATTGAGAGATCGCATCGAAGCCGATGGCGAAATCATTTCGGTATCCATACCCACCATCGAAAAAATCGGAGGCGGTTCAGCCCGCTGCATGCTGGCCGAAAATTACCTGCCCCTGCTCTAGGGCACAACTGCCCCTGCTCTAGGGCACAAAAACCACATGCCCCGGCGCGATCCCCGTGGTGAAGCTATCCACCAACGCGCCCTGGGAATTCCAACGAAAAACCTTGCCCGCCGAAGCAAAATCGCCGGCATCGGTGGTCACCAAGTAGCGACTCCCGCTGGGATCGAAGGCGGTATGATAAAACAAACGATTCAACCAAGGCTGGTTGGGATTCAACGTTCCACTGCTGAACGGGAGATTCAACCGATGCAAGCCGGAATGAACGGAGCTCTCCAGCTGGTACATCAAACCATCGCCGGTCGGCATCAACAAAAGATCCTTGGGATGATCATCGTTGCGACCCCAGGTTAGCTGAGCCAGGGATTCACCATCCGACAAGCGCAATAGATGCAAGGACCCGGCCGTTTCTGGTCCGCTCCACGAAGGACGACCCCCACACATAACGGCCACCGTTGTGCCCAATACCACCATGCTATTTGGACGATCTCCCACCGTGATCGTTTGGAGCACCGTATCCGCCTCCGTATCCACCAAGGTCACCGTATTGGTATCGCCGTTGGCTACCACCAAGCGATTTCCGGCCACCGCAAGGGCGTTCGGAAAAGGACCTACCGTTAGACGGGTCAAAACCTGTTTGCTGGCCCAGTCAATCACGGCGACCCGACCCGCTGCGCCAAATCGCACCCATTCAGTCACATAGGCCTTGGCCCTCATGGGGTCCACGGCCACAGCCGAAGGTAATTCGAAGCCCGTTGTGGAACCGATCGATTGCATGGTTTGGGGATTCACCCATTCGACGCGGCCTGCATTGTTCAAAACGACTAAACCCAAATTGCTCTGAATAACCATGCTTTGGGCAATGTTACCCAAGGGGCGTTGGTTGACTCTTCCAAACACATCCTGCTCGGTACGACTACCGTCCCTTGCGACCCAAGTTAACGTCCCCGTTCCGGAACCAAAAGGCCCCTCGTTTACAACCCAAAATCCGTTGTTATACGCGGAGGCGGGGGGAGTGACGGGGTCTTTTTGGCAAGAGGTCAACAAGCTAAGTACGGCCAGAATTACGAGGCAGGTCCAAGTCGTGAATTTGTTGGTAGGCAATGGCTTCTGCATGGTTTATTTTTTTTGAAAAGGTGATGAAGGAATGGAGGTGTATAAGGTTAAATGGAAGCTGCGACCGGGCCGTGGAAACCAAGGCACTTCTTCGTACGATGTTCCTGTCAAATTGCGAATTTGGAGGGACAAACGATGTCCGCTTTTTTCATACGATCCGGCGAAAGTGACCAGCGCATAAGCTGGGAGGCTTTCCGAGCCATCGGTTAGCGTGTTACGAGCAGAAACGCCCTGAACTTGACCCATCACCGACCAAGAAGCCTTTTGCAGGCTGCCTTGAGCGGCCCATCGGTGAGTAGGCACAAAGGGCCACTGCGTTCTTTTTCCTTGTTCAAGGGCACTCCAAACCCGTTGAAGGCTGTAATCCAGTTGCCAGGTCCATGCCAAACCTTTGACAACAGCGGAGGACCCCCAACCTTGGGCCCGAATTTCCGAACCCAGGGCGGGACTAACCCCCACATTGATGGGAGACCAAAAGGCCGAGTTGGGCATAGGCTGCCAAAGAATGCGCTCCCGCATATCCCTCCAGAAAGCAAGCACGGTAACATCCATTTTGGATCGTTGACGATCCCAAAACAAACGGCCTCCACCTTCGAATTGTCGTCCTCTTTCGGGACGTAAATCGGGTCGGCCGCCGGGTACCCAAAAACGGTCGTTGAGCGAAGGAGGATTGACGGTGGTCCGGACCTCCATCCACCAAGCTGCCTTGTTCCTCACCCATCGGGCTCTCAAAAAAGTAGCTAGCGGCAAAAATTGCCCGTCCAGAACCTCGGCCTTGACTTGACCCGAAAACTCAAAAAGCCCACGGTCCAACGCCCAAGGCAAAATCATGGACCATCGCTCTTGGACCAAGGGCGCGGTGTATTGGGAGGACCTCGCAAGGTATCGATCCCATAAGGCCACGGGACGCAGAACCCAGCCTCGTTTTTGATAGTTTAGTCCCCCTCGGGCCTGGTAGCTGGTGGTTTGATGCAAACCAAAAACACCGTTGAGGGTATCGGTATACCGATTCAAATCCCGTTGGAAGGCCACCGAAGACCAGTAAAGAAAACGACGGTTCTTTTGCCAAGACCATTTGCCTTGAAAACGGGCTAGACTATCGTTTTGACGGGCAGATCCGGGTCTAGCCGTTATGGAGTTGGGGATTCCTCGGCGGGTTCCTTGCAACCACCAAGCGGTTTCGTAGGAATGACCGCGGCGACCTTGGACTTGGGTTTGGTTCATCAATGCTTCTTGACCAAAATCAGCCCCTTGCATTATGGTTTCGGGGGCATCCGGCAAAGCCCGGTTGGGAAAGGCGAAGCGGTTGGCGTTTCGTGTTACGAGACCGCGGGTTTGACTCCTCCATTTGGCCTTGCCCGTTGACCATCCCCATCCCAGAGCCTTATCGGCCAAAGTTCCCACCGAAGCGACGGCCTCCACACGGGGACTGTTTAACACAGCCAAACCCAAGCCTCCTCCCATACCGTATCCCCCGGTTTGGAGAGCATCGCCCCCGTTATCGATTGCCAAACCTTGAAAAAGCCAAATCGGCACCAACTGCAAATCTGTCGTACGGTTCATGGGGTGATTCAAACTGAAATCGCCCCAATACAAATCGTTGTGGGTAGCACCCCCACCCCGGTAGGCCAGGGTGCTGAGCCCCCCCGGTAACGATTGTCGCGTCACCCATGCCCCCTGCATGCCCATCACATCCGCCAAGGAAGCCAGCGGCATGGTTTTATGCCAAACCGAATCGGTTGGCCGGTTCCACCGGAAAGTTCGAACCGAGACCTCCTTCAATACCAAGGGCTTGAGGCGCACGGTATCCTGTTGCGAATCAGCTGCGTAAGCGCACGACTTCCAAGGGACCCCAAGGAAGGCCCAGAAAACAATACCGAACTTGAGCCATTGCCCCATGGTTTTCCTTTTAGTTCGGGCTTCCAAAAAACCAGGACAAACCACGACCCTCCCCGTGCGTTGCAAAGGTAGAGCGAATCCCTCCTTAGGAAGCCTTGCCCCCCAGCGAGTCCACCAAAGCTTTGATGACCTTACGGTTTTGGATCGTCACCTGGTCATCGGGCTTCAATTCCAGAATGCGATCCAAGTCCTCCAAGGCAGACGGATAATCCTTCAATACCATGTGAAGCAAACTGCGATTTTGGATGGCCTCCAAAAAATCCTCTTGGGCCTCAATGGCCCGATTGTAATCGGCCAAAGCTCCTTGAAAATCATTCAATTTTCGCTTGGTATTGCCGCGATTAAAAAAAGACTCCGCTAAACGAATTCGATATTCAATGGCTGTATCAAAATCTTGAAGGGCACCGGCATGGTCCCCGGTTTCGGAACGGGATGAAGCCCTGTCAAAATAGATTCCTTTGTTGGAGGTATCCTTGGCCATCGCCCTCGTATAATCCTCCACGGCACCATTGTAATCCTTGAGATAGAACCGGACCAATCCCCGATTGTGGTAGGCCGAACGGTATTGGTCGTTGATTTGGACCAAACGATCAAAGTCTTGAAAGGCCTTTGCCAGGTATTCTTTGTTATAATATTCTTCTTTGCGCGATGCCACATTGGCCAAACGCAGGTAACAGCAACCCCGGTTGTTGTAGGCCAGCTGAGCTTCCGGGTATTGGTCCAAGACATCGGTAAACAAAGCCTCGTCATCTTTCCAAACGTCCACCCTTCGAAAGGCCAACAAAGCCATGATGGCCAAGGCAAGAACGGCCACCCCGTTCCACACCAACCGATTGCCCTGGGCCGAACGATTCCTGTAATTCTCCCAAATAGTCCCTAACACAAAAAACAAACCGATATAAGGAACATACGTATAACGATCCGCCATGGTTGCATTGCCCACGGTCACGACCTGAAGAACCAGCGCAATGGTTATCCCAAAGAACCCCATCCCCATAAAGGAAGTCTTGGACCAACGCCTTGAATACCACAATAATCCAAGCATGAGCAGGACCCCCAAAGCTGCCAAAAAGTAAACAACAGGCAAGCCCTTGCCCAATTCGGGAGGGTAGGGATAAAAAGCCGAAAGACCCATTGGAAAAACAGCCTTGATAACATAAAGCCACAGGGAATGTGCGGCAATCAAAATTTTGTCCCCCATCCCCACCAACTGGGTCTCGGGCATGGCCGCCCTTTGAGATTCCAGAGCCACCAATCCAAAAACCATGGATACGGCCAAGAAGGGAATTTTTTCGATGAACATCCTGACCGTGGGCTTCCGGTTATGGTAATCATCCAAGAGCCATAGGACCAAAGGCAGCACCACCGCCGCCGATTTGCTCATGCACGCTAGCACGAAACATCCAAAGGCATAAACCAACGGCTTGGTCGTAGATACCAGGAGGTACCTTCCGTAGAATAACAAGGAACCCAAAAAAAAGAAGGTGTACAAAACATCCTTTCGCTCCGAAACCCAGGCCACCGATTCAACGTGCATCGGGTGAATCCCAAAAAAGAAAGCCGTCCACATAGGAACCAGCGAGGCCGTTGGGGCCCATTGCCGAACCACCAGGTAAACCAAGACCGTATTGGCCGCATGGAGCAAAACATTGGTTCCGTGAAACAACCAACCATTTTCACCGACCAAGGCGTATTCCAGGGCATAGGTCAAGATGGTTAAAGGCTGGTAATTGCCTACATAAAACTCCGTAAAAAAGGCCTTCCAATTGGCCCAAGCCAATCCACGGATCGACTCGTTCTCGTTGATGTACAAATTATCATCCCAAACCAAAAAATCATAACCCCAAACCTTGGCATACACCACCAAAACAAGAAGAACCAACGCAAGCACCCCATTCCGAACGAAAGGACTTGAACCCTTGGCCGGAACCGCTGGGGCCGAGGGCGACGGGGCTGGGGCCGCTGGGGCCGGTTGGGATGGAGTTTTGGACCTGGGCATCGATAAAAAAATAAAACTACGCTCTACCAAAGGCCGCAACCAACAACCCCTGCACAAATTATGGTAAATTATTAACCGACGTGTAGTTGATCCCCCCCAAAAAAACCACCAAGGTATCCTGGGTCCTTAGACCCCCCACCTGAATGAACCCAAGCTGGAATTCCCCAAAAAAGAAAGCGGATCATCGTAAGCCCTGTACCTTACGGGCAATCCTAACTTTGATTTTTTCATAGATTCTAAAATTATGAAAAAACAGTTAATGATCCTAAAATCTATCCATCACATATCCGACCATCTTCCATCCGAATGGTCCGCTGGGTGTTATCGGCAAAACTTTGGTCGTGCGTGACCACCAACAAGGTTTTATTGAACGATTGCACCAATTCATTGAAGATATCAAAGACGATCTCTTTGTTTTTGTTATCCAAGTTCCCGGTTGGTTCATCGCACATCAATAGAAGGGGGTCGTTGATCATGGCGCGGGCAATGGCCACCCGCTGTTTTTCGCCCCCGGATATTTGATAGGCCATTTTGGAGGCCAAATGCTCGATCCCCAATTTCTTTAACAATTCAAAGGCGTTATGTTCTAGTTCCGCTTGGGATATACGATTTAGCTTAAATCCCGGTAACATCACATTTTTCAAAACACTAAATTCATGAAGTAGGTAATGAAATTGAAAAACAAAACCAATCTTTTCGTTTCGAAGGGAGGCCAATGCTTGGTCGGATTGATTCGTCACAAGTTCTTGGTCGATAAAAAGTTCCCCTGTATAATCCGTGTCCATGGTTGAAAGAATATAGAGCAACGATGACTTACCACAACCCGAACGACCCATCACCGAAACAAAATCCCCGCGATGAATAGCAAAAGAAATATCCTTCAAAACTTCTTTTTTGACGGGGTCGTAGAAGGATTTGAAGATGGACTTGGCCTCCAAAACGATGGGATTTTCCATGTTACTTGCCTCGAATGATTTCAACAGGATCCACCGAACTGGCTTTTTGGGAGGGGAACCAACTCGCCAAAAAGGTGGTGGCGACCGCAAAAACAACGGCTATGGAATAATACTGGATACCGTAGTCAACCGGGTAGGTATCAACGCCCGGGACTGCCATGGAATCAAAGGGAATGTTGTCTATCAGAATAGAAAAAACCAAACCCAACAATACACCGGCCAAAGCGCCCACCACGCCAATACTTAGTGAGATGGAAATAAAGATTTTCTTGACGTCATTCCCCGAAAAACCAGTGGCTTTGAGAATCGCGATGGTATCCATTTTCTCGTAAATCATCATGTTGAGAATATTGTAAATACCAAAACCAGCCACAATCAAAAGAACGATTCCCACCGCAAAGGAAATGATTGTGCGTGCACTGCTGCCTGTTTCAAATTGTGCGTTGGCTGTTTGGATATCCTCGGTGTTGACCCCAAAAAGTTCTTCGTATTCTTTCGCAATAACAGGGGCCTGATCCATTTTGATAAGCTTCACCTGAATATCACTGACATAATGATTGGATTCGCCTAACAATTTTTGACAGGTCGCCAAACTCACATAGCTCTGAATTTTGTCAAATTCCACCATTCCAGATTGAAAAAAGCCAATCACCTTTAATGAAAACTTCTCCCCTTTGGTGGTCGTAACTTGAACCATGTCACCTTTCTTGGCAAGGATTTTTTGGGCAAGTCCACTACCCAAAACGATGGTATTGGGCCTATTCATTAAGTCTTGTGAATTTCCCTCTACGATGTAGGTATTGAAATTAAACAGCTTGGCTTCTTGAACAACATCCACACCATTGACCAGGCCGTTAAGCTCGATATTCCCCAAATTATAAAAAACCTGGGCACTGACTTTGGGGGAAACCCCGTAAACCCGTCGGTCGCTCTTTAATTTTTTGATAATGCGTTCTGCGTCGTAAATCCCTTTTCTCGCATTGGATGGCTTGACTGAACTCACCATGGAATGGTAATCCTTGTAGGAACTGTCCAAATCAATGGGCTGGATGGCTGATGGCTTAAGGTCATTGAACAAGCGGATATGCGGGGTTCGATTCAAAACCAAACCATCCAAAAGAGAATTCAACCCCTCCATAAAGCCAAGAAGGGATATAAAGAAGGCCACACTAAAGGCCACACCGACAGCCGCAACCATGGTTTGTTTGGCCCTGGCCATCAACAGAGCACGGGCTATTTCCAGGATATGCCTCGCTTTCATGGAGCAGGTTTGCGGATTCTTGTCTTTGAATCGAGCCCGCTTAGAACCTCGACGATGGAATAATCCTTCAAGCCAATACCCAAGGGTTGGGTCTTTCCGTTTTCAAGCAAAACGCATGAATCATTCAATAAATAAGAGGTTGGTATCGTTAGAACGCCTTTTTTGGTACGGATGATGATATTCGCCTCAAAGGTTAGATTCGGGTACAATTTTTGGGGGAATCGGTCCAAAACAGCCTTTACCTTGAAGGATCTTGTCCTGTCATTCATCATGGGGTACACAAAGCGAATGGTGGCGCGAAAAACCTCGCTCTTGTAACTATCCAACCGTACCACGACCTTTTGCCCTTCCTTGATTTTGACAATATCCAATTCATCCACATTCAATTCCAAAACAAAATCCGATTCTCCCAGAACCGCTAGCGGGGTCGTGGAGTTCGCTAATTCTCCTTTTTGGGCATTTAATTGATAAACAAAACCGTCCACTTCACTTTTAATAACAAAATCATCTTCTGAATTTTGGGCCATTTTTAGATTATTTCTGCTTTGTTCAGAAATTAGGTTGAGTTGGCGATTCAAATCATCGTAGGCGACTTGCGATTTCTTCAGGTTGATGGCGGCATATTGATAACTGAGCTCCCTCTGTTCCAGTTCTACCTTAGTACCAATGTTTTGACGCCACAAGGACCTTTGTCGCATGAACAACAGGGAATCGTTTGATAATTTGTTCTGAGCAAATCCGATATTCAACGCAGCTTCGGCCAATTTCTCTTTGTTACGGCTCAGGTCATTGGCCAAGGCCGTCAGTCGTGCGTTTTCTGTTGTTATTGATGACGATCGATTCTCAATCTGAAAAAGGGGGTCACCTTTCTTGATGGAATCCCCTTCATGAACAAAAACCGCCTTGACAACACCCACCGCTCTGCTGAAAACCTCGTATTGATTTTGACTTTTCAGAACCCCGGAGGCATAAACGCTCTCAACAATATCGGTTCGTTGGGGGGTGGTTGTTTCCACTTCCGTACCGCATCCGATAACCACCATAGAATAGAGGTAAGCAAAGAAGCGCAACACTTTATAAATCATGGTATCAGGGTTGAAATGAAAGGAACAGGCCCGTACAATAGACAAAATAGCTCCGTTAAACTAGGGATAGTATTCAATAATCTAGCAGGATTGGTTTCGCCTCCTGCTGCTTTCTCCAATAATTTTTCCGTTGGACTCCATACAAAAAAAACTTGCTAAAACGGTAGTGGAATTTAAAGTTACCATCGTAGTCAGGGCCTAATTCCTTGTACTGTATAGGAGTGGAGCCGATCAAACATTCGTTGATTGCTGTAGTAAAAGCCGCAGGGCCTGTCATGCTATGAATATCATGGGGATATCGATTGGATTTTAGGTTATCCAAAAGAATCTCCAGGGTCTTCTCCAGAAAAGGATGGCCTGCCTCAAAAACAAGGGCCCATTGAACGTAAAATTTCTTATGTGTTTCGAGCGAAATAATAGCTGAATCACTGGGCGAAATAAAATCATCCAACCGATTCATACATAGACTATCAATATCCAGGTAAACACCCCCCTTTTTGAACAAAACAGCGTACCGAAAGAAATCGGCTTTGGCGGCCCCAATTTGGATGCGGCTGTAAAGATTGAAGGTCTCCGTTCCATACTCGGAACGAATGAACTCCGTGATACGTTCGTCGTTGTAAAACTGATAATCGTACCCGGGATTCCTTTTTTGAAGCCTGTTGATATGCCATTGCGTCAAGAAAGGAAGACGATCGGTCTTGTAGGTTTGATAAATCGTTTGGGGGATGGCCATAAATCAAAAATACGAAATATTTGACATAATCTTCAAGGGGCATCCTATCCCATGCATTGGTCGGTTATTAAATGCAGCCTTGAGACGATAGGAAATTGTACTTCCAGCCTTTCTCTCACAAAATCATTATTGAAAGCATATTGAACCAATGCCACTTCTGTGGAATCACCTAGCCATTTTCCGTCCTTATCTTTTAATGTATAAATAAATCATTAGGGACAGGTATAGAAGAGCGATGATAAATATTATAACGTTATTAAATAGAAAATAG
The DNA here is from genome assembly GCA_049317645.1 of Bacteroidia bacterium. Classification (GTDB taxonomy): domain Bacteria; phylum Bacteroidota; class Bacteroidia; order UBA7662; family UBA7662; genus SYHX01. The sequence continues at coordinate 9,414 of JBMOHV010000021.1, read as the reverse complement.
TATAGCGTGGTAGGGAAAAATAAAATGCGCCTACGTGTCGGCTTGAGTCTTGCCCGATCGCCCCTCCTATTGATAAAAATTGTATCCCTTGATTAAAATTGTTCGTCCCTATGATTCCAAAATATCTAAGCAAACCTGATGCTGTTGGCCGTCTTTCTTCAGCAAGATCTCCGCAGGGGATTCACAAAATCGAACTTCAACGCCGTCTATTGACCCGGCAAGTAGCCCACTTTGAAGCTTGTGGGGGTTCTTAATAGCTATACGATATTTTGTGACCTGGTCATCCAAAAGTAAATCAACCGTAAATCCTTCCCAACCTTCTGATATGGATGGTTTTAAAAGAAGGGAATCGCCATTGAAGTGGATACCGAGTATGGATTCCAAAGCCACTCGATACATCCATCCGGCTGAGCCTGTGTACCATGTCCAGCCTCCTTGTCCGGTGAGTGGATCTTCCCCAAACACATCTGCTGCTATCACATAAGGCTCTACCTTATAAATATCTGCGGAGGCTTTATCCAATGCATGATTAATGGGGTTAATCATGTTGAGATAATAGACAGCCTTTTCACCCATACCCATTTCAGCAAAAGCTTTTACAGTCCAAAGTGCAGCATGGGTATATTGCCCTCCATTTTCTCTTACACCAGGAATGTAACCCTTGATGTAGCCCGGATCTTTTTTGGTTTTATCAAAAGGAGGATGCAACAATCGAATAATCTTGCCTTTCACTGAAACCAGATGTTCTTCTACGGCTTGAAGGCTTCGTTTTCCTCTTTCGAGAGAAGCTACACCCGAAAAAATAGACCAAGCCTGAGAAATGGCATCTATGCTACATTCATCGTTTGCAGCAGAACCAAGAGGTGTGCTATCATCGTAAAATGCTCTCAAATACCATGCACCATCCCAACCGTTTTCATTGAGTTTTTCTTTCAGTCCTTGGGCTGTCAAAGCATAGTGATCGGCCCTTCCTATATCATCCATACTCCCGCAAATTTTCACAAACTTGATGAGGATATCGTACAGAAAGAAGCCAAGCCAAACACTTTCGCCCTTTCCTGCGACTCCGATGCGATTCATTCCATCATTCCAATCGCCTCCACCGATAAGTGGCAGACCATGGACCCCAAACCTCAATGAAATATCAATGGCCTTGCAGCAATGCATATAGAGGGTATCGGCCTGATCGAGTGTATTGGGTTGCAGATAAACCTCATGCTCTGTTGGTTCAAGCTGACGAGCACTTATATAGCATACTTTTTCTGATAAGATCGAAGTATCGTTCGTTGATGCTAAATAAAAATCAAGCACGTAAGGCAACCAAAGCCGGTCATCCGTGATTTTGGATCGAATGCCTCTCCCTGTGGGTGGATGCCACCAATGAAGGACATCTCCTTCTAAAAACTGTTGCTCGGCATGAACTAAAAGTTGTTTTCTGCAAATGAGAGGGTCTGCATAAAAGGCCGCCATGGCATCTTGCAATTGATCCCTAAATCCAAAAGCTCCTCCCGCTTGGTAAAAGCCAGTACGTGCCCACATACGACTGGATAGATTTTGGTACATCAGCCAACCATTAACGAGCAAGTCCAACGATTGATCAGGTGTAGAAATACGGACTCTAGAACCGACGTCCTTCCAGAAATTTCGGATATTTTCAAACTCACACTCCACATTCTTGATGTCAGAAAACTCATGGATGTATTTTTCTGCTTCTTCACGGTTGCTCGTCTCTCCCTCCAAAAAGATAAGCGTGACACTTTCGTCCGGGCCCAGTTCAAAGTACGTTTGAAGCGCAGCACATACATCTCCCCCATGGACCATGTTATTATCAAGCCATTTTGCGGTTTCCATGGCAAGAGGCTTACCCAAGGAACGATTTCGGCCAATAAACCGATTGCGGTCTGTCGTAAATCTATTCTTGGCATCTTCGATGGGATTGATGAGTGTGGAAAAAACAGTACGACCCGCAAATTCATTGTTGTAGTGATTGCAAGCAAAAAGTGTAGTCCCATCCATGGACACTTCCTGATTAACAAATCGTGAAGAAACCAAGCCGTCCGCCCCCAAAACCCTGTCTAGATATCTAAATACTGAAAGTTTTTGAGTTGTTGATAATGTGTTTTTGATGGTAAGTGTTGATATTTTTACGGCTTTGTTAGCATGCACAAACTGAAGTAAAAATTGTTGCAATCCATTTGTTTCTAATGTAAAACTAGAAAAACCAAATCCATGCACTACTTTGTAGGACGCTGCCGCCCCAACAGGTCCCGGACATGGTGACCAATAATGCATGTTTACCTCATCACGAATATAAAAAGCCTCTGAATGAGTGTCTTTGATTGAGTCATTCGACCATGAAGTGAGCTTATTCTCTCGGCTGTTTTCACTCCAAGTATAGCCAGCACCGCGCTCAGAAACCGTAAAACCAAAATTTGGATTGGCAATTACATTGATCCATGGAACGGGTGGTAAGGTAGAAACCCCGGATGGCTGGTCTGTTTTGATGAGAATATGATATTCCGTACCATCTGCCGAAAAGCCACCATAGCCATTAAAGAATTGAAGACCCAGCCTCCATTTTTCATATATATCTTCATCCAAGGCCTTCCATGTTTTTAGAGGCCTGTAAATGCTTTCGTGATGATTTGAATACCAGGATTCGGTTTCGTTCTGCAGAAGTGTTTTGGATAGATTGGGCAACTGCTTGTTCCATACAACGTGCGCGACACTCAACAAAAGTGTTAAAGCCTCCGCTTGTATAGTATCTGCTCTGTAAATAAAAACGCCCCCTCTTTTGTTGAATACTTCTCGTTCAAAAGAGGACTCAATAGCTACTCGGATGGCCTCCTGGATTTCGTCTATATACCCGGGCGGGTGCTGATTGATGATGAGAAGTTCGGACTCAATGCCACGCTTACCCCAAAATGAATGTGCTTTGAGTAAGAGTTTTACTTGTTTTAGCTGATTGGTCTCTTTGATAAGGTAAATAATCAGTGGAAAATCACCTGAAATACTGTAAGCCCATAGATCCGCTTGCTTTTTGCGATTAGAAAGCAGCGTTGGTGTGTCTGTCCTAAAAGTAGGGTTACTAAACAATAGATAGGAAGAAAGTTTTTGGAAAAGATGTGCTTCATTCGCCCGTATGCCCAAGTGATTAAGCTCAACCATACCATAAATCGATGCGAGATCAAAAGCTCTGTTGACTGCTAGCTGACTATCATAAATATTGGCAATATGCAAGACCTCCTCTCTGGATTTTGCAAAGCCAAGACCGAAGCTCAAGTGAACTTTTTCTCCAGGATGAAGGGTAATTTGCTTCCTTAAGCTAACAATGGGGTCTGAAACATTTCCTTGAAATCTTTTGAGTACAAACCCATCTGTCAACGCTATCGGATTGCTCAGAGATCTGCCTTTTCCAATAAAATTAGACCTTTCCGTTTCAAAACCAACGGGTTTCACTTCGTGAATTTGGTTGCTACAGGCAAAGGTATGAATCAGATACATGGGCGATTCTTCTTCGCTTCGAGGCCTCCTTTTGGCAAGAATTGCATAGTTCTCTTCCAAATACTCGGTTTCAATAAATAACTTAGAGAATGCCGGATGTGCGTTATGATGAGCTAAGCCATTTAGAATTACTTCGGCATAACTTGTTATTTCAAGAACTCGTAGGCGATCAGAATAATTGGTAAAAGTAAGTTTCCTAAGTTCAATGGGATGATCAGGAGATACGCATATTTCTGATGTGGTTTCGATCCAATTGTCCACCCGCGAACATATGACTTTGCCATTATGAAACCAGGTATCGTAGCGATCGGGTTTGCGTTTCACGGGCTGATGCATGGCAGACCAAAACTCTCCGCTTTCTATATCTTTAATGTAGAAATACAATCCCAAAGGATCCGTTGTCGGGTCTGCTTTCCATCCGTTTAATATGATGCCTTCTGTTTTGGCATAACCACTACCGGAATGTGTTATCACCGTTGAAAAGCTTCCGTTTGATAAGGCATGCAGACGGGGAGGACTTTGATCAAGTTCGTTAATTCCGGCATGTTCGGCCATATATTGATCCGCAGTTTTTGAACTCGGCACCAATTCAGCAGCTATCGGGTGTGGTTCTTTGATGGGTGTTCCTTTGGGAATACGCTCTTGCAGTAAGAGTTCGCAACTTTTTATTCGGGGATCAGCGTGAAAACTATTTCTTGTAGAGTCTCCATTGAGTACATTTTCCATGGCTATGAGGCTCATGCCGTGATGGTGCACCATGTAAGTTTTTACCAACTTAAAGGTTGTCCCCTCTGTAAGGTGAGCAGGAGTGTAGTCAATGGCGTCGTAAAATCCAAAAATCCCTAATCCACCAACCTTTTCAATTTCCTTTAGATTCTTCATAGGATCGGCGATTTCTACCATTAGAGATAGCAAACTGGCGTAAGGTGCTACTACATATTCATCGGCCAAACCACGCTTTAATCCCAAGCCCGGTGCCCCAAAAGTACGGTACTGGTAATGCAAATCAATGTTAAGAAAATAGTAGGCACTTTCAGAAGAACCCCAAGGGAACCCTCGACGATGTCCGTAGGTTTTTTGCCACTGCACAACACTTCGACAGGTGTTGTTCATCATGGTGTCCTCAAATGACTTAAAAAAGAGCAGGGGCATTAAATACTCAAACATGGTACCGCCCCACGAAAGCAAAATTTCATCCTGATTAATTCGGGTAAGCCGTCGGCTTAATCTAAACCAATGCTCTACCGGCACATCACCTTTCGCAATAGCTATATAAGAAGCTAGACGCGCTTCACTTGCCAATAAATCATAGGTGCTTTTGTCAAATTGTGCTGTATCCAGATTGTATCCGATACTAAACAATCCTCTTTCTTTTTGGAAGAGAAATGAAAAATCCATTTCATCAATTAGTCCTTCAGCAATTTCAACAATTTCGCCTGCTTTATTGAGCCATTGGTCTATTAGTTGTTTGCATGGATCATCCTGCGATGCATCCATGAATAAGCGTTCCAAATCAAGGCAGGAATAAAGGTGTATATCAACACCCCCCTCTTTGCTCAAGACCGATAATTCGTTCAAGGCATAATTCAAGGAGTCCAAAGGACGCTCCATCCAGAAAAGAAAGTTCTCAAGTTTGAGATCATCTTGGGAACTATCAAGTTTTGGTATTTGTATATTAAGCAGTTTTTCCGCCTCTTGCTTTAATTCTGTTAGAAACTGAACGCTTATCTGTAGGTCGGAGTTAGAAGCTTTGTCTAATGTGTGAAGCATCGTTCTTACAATCGTTTTTGCCTCATCAAAAACCATTGTATCGAAAGACATTTCTATTTGTAGTTCATCTGCAATGTTATCAACACATTTTAAGGTGTCATGAAATCCCCCAAAAAAACCGTTATAAATAGCTTTGGTAGACACTGCCTCCTTCACCGCCTCTTTGACCGCCATAAGGCTTGCCGCCAGATTACCGGAATCTACGGTAGAAATATAGGAAGGCTGCAATACTTGTCCCGAATCAGTCGCATACCAGTTAAAGAGGTGGCCTTTGTATTTCTCAAGCGCCTCTATTGCTTGCAAAGAATCAAGTTGTCTTTGCAAAAACATCCCTAATGTAATATAACCCAATTTATAAGCAGAAGTATTGGATACTAGAGCCAGGCCCATATTGGTAGGAGATGTTCTGCCGGTTTCAGGTAAAGGTGGGTTTTCCTGATAATTATCAGGGGGTAGCCACCCATGCTTTTCAGTCACAAAGCGCTCGAAATAACACCATGTTCGCCTAGCGTATAATCGCAACCTTGAACGTTCTTCTGCTGAAATTGCGTTTTGACTTTTTTCTAGAGGCTGACTGATATACCAAACATAAAAAGGAGAACTAAACCATAATACAAAAAAGGGAGTCACAACCCACAGGTGGACAGGGTACAACAAAAGAGCATAAACAAAGATGCCCAAACCCAAAAGCATCGGAAAAATCATCACCCGTATATAGCTCAGCAACGAATGCTGCTTGAGGCTCTCGACATGCGAAGCAGTAGACCATTCAAGCAGCAATTTTTTTGAAAGAATAACGCGGTACAAAGTTCTTAAAATCGCATCTAACTGCACAAAGGCCTGATGAGGCGCTATAACAATGGTGGACATAGCCTGTATCCAATGTATTCTCAAATTATCCCAAACTTTAACCATATGAAGTTTCCACCGCACACTTACCGGTCTATTGAGCAAGTCACTTGTTAAAGTGATATAAGTAGGAAAAGCAATAATCCCAAAAGCAGCCATCACCCATATCCAATTAGATCCTGGTAACCAAAATATGCCTGCAACAAAAAATATGGTTAGAAAGAAGAAATGAAGCGACCGACGCAGGTTATCAAATATCTTCCATTTCGATAATAAATTAATAGGATTATCAATGACACCATAGTTTGAAGGAACGCTTGGAAATAACCATGCAGCTATTTGCCAATCGCCTCTGGTCCAGCGGTGATTTCTTTTTGAATAGGCGCTGTATGTACTCGGGTAATCATCAAATAGCTCTATGTCCGTGGCAAGTCCCGTTCTTACAAATGCACTTTCAATAAGATCATGCGATAGAATTCTATTATCGGGAAAATGACCGGCAAGTACAAATTGAAAAGCCCTTACATCATAAATCCCTTTTCCTGTAAAAGAAGCCTCTCCAGTTAAATCCTGGTAAATATCGGATACCGCTGCAGAGTATAGATCCAAGCCAATATTTCCTGAAAAGATTTTTGAAAATCTTGTTCTTTTCTCGGATTCGGGGGAAAAGGAAATGCGTGGCTGTATAATCGTATATCCTTTGGTGATTCGTTTTTTTCTTATATCATACAAGGGCCTGTTAAGTGGATGCGCTATGGTATTGATTAATTTTTTTGCAGATCCGGGTGGCAATTTGGTATCTGCATCCAATGTGATAACAAACTGTACCGGGCAAATACTTATACTAGTCAAAAAATCACCGACGATAACTGCATAGGAAGTCGGGGTATTCGAGTCGCAAACTAAGTTATTGAATTCTTCAAGTTTGCCCCGCTTTCTTTCCCAACCCATCCAAACATTTTCAGATGCATTCCATTGTCGATCCCGATGAAGCATAAAAAATCGGTCTCCGTAACGTGATGGATACTTCCGATTAAGTTGATCGATAGCTTCTGTTGCATCATCTAGGATAACTTTGTCTCCCGCTGCAATTTTTTCGTGCGCATCTGCGAAATCAGAAAGTAGTGCAAACTGAAGTCCGGGATCAGGGTTTCCTAAAAAATGAACCTCCAGATTTTCAATCTGTCTCAAAGCATCTTGCGAAGAAACCAACATGGTTGGCATAACAACCAATGTTCTTAAATTATCTGGAATATCCGTTTGATCGTTTAGCTTTGGGAGCAAACGGGGTGGTAGGAAAAAGGCAAAAAAACGATTAACAAAAGAAATAGCCAAATCGAGGGCAGGAAAAGCCGCAATCAGTATTATTGCTATAGTAATGCCAAAGCTGTGACTTACAGCTCCGGAAGCCAACCAAAAAATCCCTATGAACAAGAGGGAAAGAACCGAAACGGATAAAATATAAAGTGAAAAATGATTTTCAAATGCACGAATAATGCGTTCTCTGATTGGGGGATTGTATCCGATTCTTTTGATGAGCTCCGTGTAGCCATCGCCAATTAGAAAATAGCCAATATGCTGCTTGACACAATTGCTGCCAAAAATATAGATATTGCAATCTTTTGAAGTGAGTGCTGCCTGTTCATTAGCCAATTCCAAAGCCGCGTTGGATACCTGCAGTTCAGTGTATTTAGACCGCCTACTTAGCTTTTCAACTACTCGGCGATAGCTGTCCCTGGTTTGAAACTCCATTTTCAAATAATCACCCGAAGGGTCTCTTTTGAGAACATCATTGATCAATGAACATTCCTCAACAAAATGAGACCAATCAACTTCAGAAATTTGCCTTAAGGACAAAACAGTATTTTGAACATTTACCTGGAGTCTTGATTGCTTTTGCGCTTCCTGACGCATCGCGTCTTCCAGTGTAATTTCATATTGATTGATACGATAATTAAACCATCGCTTCTGTTCTTCATAGAGCAATCCTTGAGCTTGTAGATTGTTAAATAATTCAATTAGCGCGTATAAACCGGATTTTTTGGAATATTCTTTGAACCAACTGGACATTGCCTGCGAGAAAAGTCCCGGTTCTTCTAGATCAAGTTTTTGAAGGTTCGCGACAAACTTATCTACTTCTATTTTTAACTTCTTTTGTTCTAAAATATTAGCTGCCTTTTCGGACAAAATTTGGATAAGAAACAATCGAATCATGATAGGAATCGCCCAAAGCTCTCCAATCTGAAGAGGTTCTTCATCTTGGTAATTCTTTATGTACTCCATTAAGACTTCGTTGTCCAAAACATTATCCGTATGGGTGAGCAAATTCAGTACGATTTCATAAACTCTTGGAAAACCAATATGCTCTCCTTTTGAAAGCAGAGGAATATTTTTATGATAATCTTTGGGGAAGTCTATTCCAATCTGAACCATCTGTTCCTGAATGATATAAAAATTATCCAGAATCCATTCCGAAGCCAAAGAAATTTCTTTTTCCGATTTTACAATAGATGAAAGGGTTTTGTATGTTTCTACGAGTACCTCTTTGCATTTCTCCAAAATAGGCTTAATTATCCTTGGCTTCGATGAGCCTTTGGATACCTTATGAATTTTGGCCAAACTAAGGGAACTATCCCGCAGAAATCCTGTATTATAGGAAACTGTTAACGGGTTGGTCATAATATTGCACCTTAATTTGTGATTAATTAGGTGCTTATTACGATACCCTGTTTTTAGTCACCAACCTAAAAACAATTTTTAATTAATAATGGGGTATCGTATTTCAAAGGTAAACCATAAGTACCCCTAAAAAGCTGACTTTTAAAAGTAGAGCATTTCATCTAATTTCAAAAGCCATAAAAAATCACGATTTACCGAAGTTCAAGTCGTACAGGCCCTTCAAAAACACGAGTCTGGGGTATCTAAGGGCGTTTTATGCCGGGAAATGGGTATTGCCCCAGCGACCTTTTACAAGTGGAAATCCGAGATACGTGCTCTTGAAGGTCTAATCCTCTAACGAGGTAAACCCATAGTAATAAGGACCGATAACGGTCCGGAATTCACTTCTAACGAATTTGAGTGGTGGTGCAAAGAACAAGAAATTGAGATTCAATTTATCCAACCAGGTAGATCTATGCAGAGGGTTAAATCAAAACTAAACTTTCAAAGAAACACCAAACCCCGCCTTTTGCCAAACCGCTGTTATGGGCTGGGCTTCTTATTCATTGGTCAGCAACTATATTTGTCATTCAATCCTATGCCTTTAAATATTTGTTCTTTGTATTTCTCTAT
>JBMOHV010000020.1:0-26621 GCA_049317645.1 Bacteroidia bacterium | reverse complement strand
CCTCTTTTTCCGCAACCCGTCTACCGAGCCTCCCGAAGGGAGGCTTTTTTTATTTTCGGGATGAGCCAAGTTTACTTGAGCGAATACCGAAAATAGAAAAAGGCCGGAACCAAGTTCCGGCTCGGTAGACGGGTTGCTGGCTCCCCCCTCCCGGGATGTACAAGCGCGCAGCGCGCCGTCAATCCCTCTTTTTCCGCAACCCGCAACGCCCCCCTTTGGGGGGCTTTTGCATTGAAGGGGATGAGGTCAGCGCGCAGCGCGCCGTCAATCCCCCACCCAGCCCCCGCAACCTTAGGGAGCCTTCGAGAAATTCCTCGAATAACCAACCAGCAGGACCCCTCCACCCTTTTGGGAAAGATCCGAATCCATCCATGAAAGGTCAATTTGAGCTTTATCACGTTCCAAAAGGTAGGTTAAACCCGTATCCCAACCCTTTTGAACAGCCTGTCCCCTACCACCAAAAGCGTAAACCTCACCAAAAAAGCCCCAAGGTCCTCCGGGAGCCCAATTAACGGCTACCGCTCCCACTGGAACCAAGGAGGACGACGACGGAAACCAACCCAAGCCCCCGTTGGTATTGATCGATAGACCGTAGGGCAAATTATGCATGGTCACCAAATACAAATCGCCACCCAGAGGCTTTCCTTGTTCCTGATTGGATGCGTACCGTGGGTCGATCACCAGATTTCCCATCAAGCCCCAGTCAGGCAACCAACCCTGCTCCTTTCCACAACGGACCTTGGCACCCATCGCCAACAATTGCGTTTGATTACGAGTCAAATAATCATCCAACGAGCCAAGAGGTGGCGCATAATTCCATTGGGCCCTCCATTCGAACCCCGCTGCCTGGGCATAACGAAGCAAAACAGCGGGCTTCAGCAGTTCGACTTCTTGATGCCGGCCGGATTGGATTCGTCCCGATAACCCCGTACCCAATTCCACCTGGAAGGAACCCCGTGCCGGCGTATAAGGGGCATCCGCGATACCGGGTCGATCAAAGGTTGGAATAGAAAGCGTAGGACTTGGTTTTTGGGCATAGGCTTCCAAGGAAATCCCCAAGAAAGCCCATCCTAAGACAACCCCCAATCGTCTCATGAGGCCGATTCCGTGAACGTTGGTTCGTTGGATTGGTTAAAAAACCGATACACCAAAGGAAAAACCAAAAGCGTTAACACGGTGGCCGATAGAATTCCACCTATCACCACAATTGCCAATGGCTTTTGGGTTTCGGAGCCTATACCCGTGCTCAACGCAGCGGGAAGCAAGCCAATCGCAGCCATGAGGGCTGTCATCACCACCGGCCGAGTCCGTTCACGGACCCCTTCAAAAAGAGCTTCCTGCATGGCCATCCCCCGCTCCAGATTCCTTTTGAAGACCGAAATAAGGATGACCCCGTTTTGGATACACAACCCAAACAAAGCAATGAAACCAATACCCGCTGAAATACTAAAAATAGTCCCCGTGACATGAAGGGCCAGGATACCACCCACCAAGGCAAAGGGTACATTGATGAGAACCAGACCAGCGTCTTTGCTGTTGCCAAAGGCAAGAAACAAGATAAAAAAGATAATTACCAAGCAAACAGGAACGACCTCGGCCAATCGTTTTTGGGCTCGAACTTGGTTTTCAAATTCGCCGCTCCATTTCACTTCGTACCCCTTGGGCAAATGCACGGAAGCCTCCACCTTTTGTTGGGCTTCGGCAATGGTACTTCCCAAATCGCGTTCTCGTATGGAGAATTTAATCGCAATAAATCGTTTGTTGTTATCCCTGTAAACAAAAGCAGGTCCACTCACCGGTGCAATATCGGCTATTTCCTGAAGAGGTATGAGTTTTCCACCGGCAGCAGGAACCTTGAGTTGACGGAGGTCGTTGATGGAATTACGATAATCCTTTTGAAAACGCAAACGAACATCGAACTTTTTGGCTTCATCATAAAAGTAAGTAGCCGTCTTACCACCAATGGCCATTTCGATCACCGAAGCCGCATCCTCCGCCATAACCCCAAAGGCGGCCATTTTGGTTGGCGACAATTGTATCCCCAATTCAGGTTGACCAAGATTTCTCAAGATACCCAAATCCTTGACCCCTTGAACCGAACGTAGAATCTGAGCAACCGAATCCGCTTTGGCGTTCATGACCGCCAGATCATCGCCGAATATCTTGACAGCCAGGGAGGCATTGATACCCGCAACAGCCTCCGCGACATTATCAATGATGGGTTGGGAATAATTATAAACAACGCCTGGATACTGTCGAAGTTTGCGGTCCATTTCTTCGATTAATTGATCCGTGGTGATTTTTCGTTTCCACTGCTTCTTGGGCTTGAGGTTGACCTGACACTGAACATAAAAGAAACCGGACGGATCGGTACCGTCGTTCGATCGGCCAATTTGGGACAAGACGGATTCAACTTCGTCAAACTCATTGATTTTGGAACGAAAAATGCGAACAAACTTGGAGGTCTCTTGTATCGATGAACTCATCGGTAACTTGGCCTCCACCCACAAGGCCCCTTCGTTGAGGGTGGGCAGGAATTCTGTTCCTAATAATTTGAACGAAAACAAGGACCCCAAGACCAGGAGGAAGGTTGCAATCGCCGTCCATCTCTTGTGCGAATAGGTCCATGAAAATCCATTGGAGACCACACGATTGAAGAAATCAACCAACGGATTTCTTTTTTCTTTGACATTCTTTTGGAACAAAAGACTGGTCAGAACCGGTACGAGGGTCAGCGTAAAGAAAAGGGCTCCTAACAAAGCAAAACCCAAGGTATACGCCAAGGGTGAGAACAATTTGCCTTCCACCTTTTCGAAAGAAAAAATCGGAATCAGACTGGTAATAATGATGAGCTTGGAGAAGAAAACTGCTTTTCCGAGTTCGGTGCCGGTTTTTTTGATCATCCCCAGTTTGGACAATCGATTGAACTGAGGCATTCCAACCTGATGCGCTTTGTGAGCTAACAAAACAAAAAGCCCTTCCACCATCACAACGGCTCCATCGATAATAATTCCAAAATCGATGGCTCCCATGGACAAGAGATTGGCCGACATCCCCATGAAGCGCAAGCACATAAAGGCAAACAGCAAGGACAACGGGATGATGACGGATACGATGACCGTACTCCTCCAATCCAACATAAAAATGAAGACGATAAACGTCACAAAAAGGATGCCTTCGGTGAGATTGGTCAAAACCGTTTCCCGACAATAGGTCATCAAACGATCGCGGTCATAGAAGGTTTCCATTTGAACATCGGACGGCAAAACCTTTTGGTTGACCTCCGCAATTTTTTCTTTTAAGGCGGCCAAAACCTGGGATGGATTTTCACCTTTGCGCATGACCACAATTCCTTCGACTTTATCGTCGTTTTCGTCCAAACCTACTTGACCAACCCGAGGGAGGGATCCAACGGATACGTCGGCCACGTGCTTCACCAAAACGGGCACACCGTTTCGACTCGAAATCAGAACATTCTCAATATCCTCGATACTGCGAAAAAGCCCCATACCTCGGACCACGAAGGCCTGTCCGTTTTTTTCGATCACATCCCCTCCTACGTTCTTGTTGGCGGCTGTTAGGGCTTGATAGACCTCCAAAGGGGTCAGAGAAAAATCAGCCAAATGATCGGGGTTAACGCTGACTTCGTAAACACGACGCGCCCCACCAAAAGACACCACGTCGGCGACACCCGGTACGGTCCTTAGCTGTCGGTCGATGACCCAATCTTGCCAAACCAACAATTCGGAGGAGGAGCGATTGCTTTGAAGGGTATAGCGAAAAATCTCACCGGTAGGACCGTAGGGAGGCTGCACATCGGGTGTAACTCCTTCGGGCAAATTCACATTCCGAAGCAGGTTGTTAACCTGTTGCCGTGCAAAAAAATCATCCACATCGTCCTCAAAAATGATTTTGATGACCGAGAGTCCAAACATCGATATGGATCGAACACTGGTCTTTTTTTGGACACTGTTCATAGCCACTTCGATGGGAATGCTAACAAAGCGTTCCATCTCTTCGGCAGACCGGCCATTCCATTGGGTGACAAGAATGATCTGCGTATTGGTCACATCCGGGAAGGCCTCCAAGGGGGTTTTGAGATAGCTCCAAACACCCAAAACCACCAAGAGCCCGGTGACAAAAAAAGTAAAAAACTTATTTTTTAGAGAAAAGGCAACGAGGCCTTTTACAAATTTATTCATCGTCGTCGGATTAATCGTTCAATGCGTCGTAGATCAACAATTGATGCTTGGTGATGACCCGATCCCCGGGTTGGAGGCCAGAATGAATGTAGGCGTACTTGGAATTTTCGGAGAAAATTTCAACCGGCCTTGTTTCGATTTTGTTTTTGGACTGGAAAACCATGACCACCTGCCGATTTTTATCGAAAATGACCGCTTGAGCGGGTACGGCTATTTTTTGTTCGGAGCCGGTAACAGCAACGCGCACCGATGCAAACATTTCAGGCTTCAACCAAAGATTTGGGTTGGCTAGGACCACCCTGGCCTTGAGGGTTTTGGATTCCGGATCCAACAAATTAAAAACCTTGTCAATGCGACCTTTGAACACCTTATCAGGATAGGAAATCGTTTTGACATCCACTTCGGCACCGGCTTGGACCTTTGAAATATCGGATTCATAAATATCAGCCATCACCCAAACCTCCGACAAACTACCCACCACAAAGGCAGGGCTAATATCCTCGGTTCTCAATTCCATGTTCAATGAAATATCTTTCTTGATCACATACCCCGAAACAGGAGACTTAATGGGGTAGATATCCCCCTTGGATACACTGTACATATCCAATACGCCTTGAATTCTGTTGAATTCCCCGGTGGCGCGATCCAAATCTTTGCGTGCCTCGGTTAATTCCAATTCAGAAATAATTCCTGAACGAAACAACTCTTCCGAAACTTGCAATTTCTTTTCAGCTGTTTTTTTGTAGGCAATAGCCTCAATTTCTTCTTTGGTATAGCCAGCGATTTCGGGGCTTCGAACCAAAGCTAAAATTTGACCCTTTTCGACATAATCACCCAATTCGACCTTGAGTTCTTTGACAAAACCACCGGTTAATGGAAAAACACGGGCCACTTTGTCCTCGTTAAAAGTGATTTTTCCATTGAGAATTAAGTCTTCCTCCACCGATTGAATTTGGGCAGGGGTGGTTTCCATTTCATTCAACATGGTTTGGCTTAACTCAAAAGGAGCGGACTCTGGAACCTCATCCCTTTTGCACGAAAGAAAGGCCGCACACAAGGCCCATACGAATAATGACTTTTTCATAACATTTTTAATAAAAGAAACTGATTTGTAATCCATACGATTGATTGTAACCGGTAAAATCCTGGTAAACACCACCTGTTTGATAAATATTCTTCTGACCTCTCTGCCAATACAAGTGGACCTGAAACATGGTTTGGGAACCGGAATTCAAATCCAATCCTGCCGAAACATGGGTAAACAAGTCGGTTTTGTAGAAATCGGAACCCATGTCTTTGTAATCATGAAAACCATCCTCAACACTGTGAAACATGTAGGTGGACTTGAAATTCCGACTAAAGCCCCCACCGATTCGGGTTGAAAAACGGCCACGATTTTGATTGAAGGCAGGACTTCTCAAAACCAGGTAAAGGGGAACATCCATCGTTCGGAAGTAATAATGCTCCCGGTAGGTTGAATCCGGATTGCCCAACGATTGGTCCAAGTCCTGGTTGATTTTCCCGGGACCCCGGGCTGTATAACCCAGACCGGTACCCAATCCCAACCAAGACAGGGGATAGTACTCCACGAGGAGGGCCCCCGCCACCCCGGGCTTGTAAAAAAAGTTCCCGGGCAATTGGGGCCCCGTAACACCGTTCCAAGCTGCCTGAAAATGAGCTCCCCAAATCCATGGCCTGGTCATTGAAGCTTGCTTGGGATGGTTGGCCTTCGGCGATCCATCTTGACCGTACAAGGGCAAGGAAGAAGCCAATAACAAAAACAAAAAGAGTCTTTTCATATTAGGGCATTATTTCGGTTCCTACAACAAAATTCAAATGACCTGCCGATTCCAATAATTTGGAACGAACCTCCAGGTATTGCATCCGATTCTGGATATAGATTCTCTTGAGATCGATGTACTCCAAAATATTGATGTTTTTCTTGAGGTAGTTTTGTTCGGCACTCTCTTGGAGGTTTTCGACCTCATCCATAAAAGCAAGGCTAAATCGCTCAAAACTTTGCCTGGTTTCCACGAAGGATTTGACCGAAGAGGCGATTTCGTTGTAAAGTTGATTCTCTTTTCGCTGGACTTCGATTTCCGTCTTTTTGAACTGGGCTTGGGCCGCTTTGATATTGCCGGCGTTGCGATGAAACAAGGGTAGTTCAAAACCCACTTCAATTCCGGAATAGGGCCTTACATAATTGCTACCTCGATCCTTGGGCTGATAACCAAACGTAATGTCTGGAATGGCTTTGGATTTTTGCAATTGAACCTGAGCCTCACCTACCTGGACTTGATTTCGGGACCATAAATAGTCAGCCCGGTTGTTTTCCCCTTGGGTGAAAAGGGTTGGAAGTGGCGGTGCTTCCTGGGGCCATGAAAGGGGTTCCTCCAATACAAGCTCCACATCCGGGCGCAGATTCAAGAGCATTTTGATCTGCCCAATTGCTTGATGCATAGCCGATGTGTTTTGAGAGCTTTCGGTCCGAAGCGCAAGCAATTCGGATTGCAACCTGATTAATTCTTTGGTTGACAGAAAACCCAATTCACTTTGCTTTTGAGCCGATTCAATGACGAGACGATAACTTTCCTCGGAATCCCGATAAAGAGCCTGTTTGGCTTGCAACAAAAGGGCTTCTTTGTACAACAAGGAACACTCGTACAGGAGGGCCCGCATGATATCCTGCACTTGCAGACGGTTGCCCTTGTTTTCGAGTTTGGCCAACTTCACGGTTTTGGTGTACTTGCCGGCAATCGAAAAAACCTGGTCGATTTGGACCAAAAATTGGTTTCTGTAGTTCAGGTATTTGTTCTTCTCGATGCTGTAGAGGTCCTGATTCCAGTTGAAATAAGGATTGTTCCAAGCCCTCGCTTGAAGTAAATTGGCCTCCGATGCCTCCAGGTCAAAATGCGAAGCCACCAACTGGAGGTTTTGTTTGAGCATGAGCGCCTTGGTCTGTACCAGGCTCAACCGGAGTGTGTCCTGTCCTGCGGTGCTCTTGACGAGACAACACCACAGAATCAGGAACCCAAAGGTTCTTGATCCCATAAAAAAAAGATTTAAAATGAAGGTAACCTGCTAAGCTGCAGGCAAATGAATGGTTTCGTTTAGGCTTCGAAGGCCTAAATCAACCAAAGGCAAACATTGCTTAGGAATTGTTTGCCGGGGCCAAATCTTCGGATAACACAAAAACCGTGTTCAAGAAAGGCTGGGTAAAATGTTTGATGAGCAGCGAACAACCGAGAAAGGTTGTTCACGAAAAATCCCGACTTAAAATTCGGGAAATGAATCCATTGTGAAAACCTTGGGCTATCCCCTTGATGTCGAAAAGTACCGCAAAATGAAGGGTTAAAGGAAGGGGATATCCAGGTCTGTTCCTGGATAAAAGCCTGTTCCTGGTTCTGGACTCCTACGGTTGAGCTCTTTGCATGAACAACCAACTGGCCCTGCAAAAGAACCAAGGCCAAAAAGGCCAAAAAAGCACGGATTATGGGAGCCACAGCGGCGCAAAGATAGAAGAAATCCTCTTTGTTCTCCTTCGCTCAATTATTCCCCTTGTCCCAGCGAAAAGGCCTTGACCCCATCAAAAGCATACAAATGCTCGGTTTTGATGAAATCAACCCCCGCCGCTTCGGCCCTCTGAAGCAAGGCAATCACATCGGCTTTGGCCACGGCCACACCGTCCGGACCCACAAAGCGACAACGCCAATGGTCTGTACAAAAGGTTTCGGGAAAACCTCCGGGGTAGACCTTGATGCCGCGGTTGGTGATCATTTTGAGGCGCAGGGCCTCCTGATCCAAGGGGTGAATGATTTGAGCCAGGGCTTCGGGGTCGCTGCCAGCCCAATGCACAAAGAGATCCACCCCGACCAGGGTTTTGGTTTTGGGCGTAGCTCGTTGGTAAGGTTTGAGATGCAGCGGTTTGTCCCCTGCGTATTGGGCCGGTTTGAAATGCTGGGGTTGCTGCCCCAAGCGAGCGATGACGGCCTGGGCAAAATCAGCGGTGCCCACTTTTTGTTGGCTCAGCCCTTCGGTATAAATATCAGCGGTATGAATACCTGCTTCGATGGTGCTGAGCCACGCGTTTTGGATCCGTTCAGCGACCTTGGTCTTGCCCAAATGCACCAACATTAGGACGGCCCCTTGGAGCAAACCCGAAGGATTCGCGATTCCCTGACCGGCAATCATGGGAGCAGAACCATGAACCGCTTCAAACATCGCACATTGCTCCCCGATATTGGAGGACCCCCCCATACCCACCGAACCGGTGATTTCCGCCGCCACATCGCTGAGGATATCCCCGTAAAGGTTGGTCGTCACAATGACATCAAAGGCTTCGGGATGCACCGCAACGCGGGCTGTCCCAATATCAATAATCCAATGCTCGTTCTGAATCTGTGGGTATTCCGCGGCGATTTCATCAAAAACCTTGTGAAACAAACCGTCGGTTTGCTTCATGATATTGTCTTTGCTAAAGCAACTGACTTTGCGACGACCCTGTTGAACCGCGTATTCAAAGGCGTAGCGTACGATTTTTTCGCAACCGGGCCGCGATATCAATTTGAGGCATTGCACCACCTCATCGGTTTGCTGGTGCTCAATACCGGCGTACAGGTCTTCTTCGTTTTCGCGGACAATCACCAAGTCCATGACCGGATGGGCGGTGCGCACCATCGGATGAAGGCTAAAGCATGGCCGAACATTGGCATAGAGACCCAGAAATTTGCGGGTCGAAACATTCAAACTCTTGTAACCACCGCCCTGCGGGGTGGTGATCGGCGATTTGAGAAAAACCTTGTTACGACGAATGGTATCCCAGGCCTCGCTGCTGATTCCGGCGGTATTCCCCGAGAGGTAAACCTTCTCCCCGACCTCAATAAAATCGTAGGATAAACCAGCCCCGGCCGCTTCCAGAATGGCCAAGGTTGCGTCCATAATTTCAGGACCTATGCCATCTCCTTTTGCAACGGTAATTCTCATGGGCGGATTAATTTTTAGTGAACCCAAAATTACACCCCGCGAAGCCCCTGCCCAAGCAAAACAGGCTAGAAACCCTTCATTTTTTGGTGGCAAGGGCCGCCTTGGCATCCCTCACCGCCTCCCAGGTTCCACCGTTGACAACGTCCTTGATGCCATTGCGTTGGAGGATATCTCGGGCCTGGGATGAACGCATGCCGCTACGGCAAAAGACCACCACGGTTTCTTGGCCCTTGAATCGACTCAAGGATTGCTCCACCCGGTCCAAGGGAATATTCACCGCCCCGGGAACGGAACCGGAGGCAAATTCACCGGGGGTCCGAACATCGACCAAAAGGGCCTTTTTTTGGAGAGCATTCCGCAGGCCCTCGGAATCGCCTTGCGAAAATAAAGTTTTGAAAATTCCAAACATAAAAAAAGCGATTAAAGCGTAGGTGAGGGTTTTGGGGATGGCCTTGAACATAGGAACTAAGTTTTAAAATAGGGAATACGATGGTTAGGTTTGCTTCCAGTCCTCCGAAGTGAGGGTGGTGAGGTCGTTGGTTGCCGGATGGTCCATGGTCGACAATCGATTCGAATGAGCCAAAACCAATTGTTCGAACAAATTTCGTACTTCGCGGGCATTGCCAAAATCCACACCGGCCCGTGCACAGCGTTGTTCAAAATAATTCAGAAGGAGGCGCTTCAATGGAGGGTCCAAGTTGTACTGGCTGGAGGTCGCCATCCGCTCCAGAATTTCGACCATTTGCTCGGCCGAATAATTTGGAAAAACAATCGTGCGCGTAAATCGGCTGGCCAAACCGGGATTGGAGCCTACAAATCGTTCCATGTCCTCGGTATAACCGGCCACCACCACCACCAATCGTTTGCGATAATCTTCCATTCGCTTTAACAAAACTTGCACCGCCTCGTCGCCGTAATTATCCTGACCGCTTTCGGGGGTTAAGCTGTAGGCTTCGTCAATAAAAAGCACCCCGTCCAGGGCCTTGGCAATGACCTCGTCGGTTTTGATGGCGGTTTGACCCGAATAGCCGGCGACCAACCCGCTGCGATCCACCTCCACCAAATGTCCTTTGGACAAAAGCCCCAACTCCTTGAGCAGACGGGCGTAGAGCCGGGCCACGGTGGTTTTGCCGGTACCGGGAGCCCCGGTAAAAACGGCATGCAACCCAACTTGGACGGTTTTGAGTCCGGCCTCCGCCCTGCGCTGTTGCATGCGGACCAAATTGGCCAAATTGATAATCTCGCCCTTGACCGGGTCCAAGCCCACCAAATCGTTTAACTCTGCAAGGGCAGCCTCCCAACCACTTTGGGCAGGTCTGGAAGCTTCCTTGGATCGTTCCTGGGGTCCGTCCTTGCTAGCTTGATCCGGAGCGGGGGCGGCGACCGCACCCAAACCGCCGGCTGTGAGAATTTTGTAACACTGATCAAACCACACTTTGTCTTCCAGCGCCCGCAATGTGGCTTCGGCTCCGTCCTCCTGGAGGGTCATGGTCAGGTAATGGGAATGATCCACCGCATAAAGGTTGGCACCCACGTCTTTGACTTTGTTGGAATCCAAGAGGAGGGCCACCTCATCCGAATGAAAAAGCAGCTGACGGGCGTAAACATACAGTCGCCCATCGACGGTTTGTTTGGAGCGACCCTTGACCCGATGCCAACGAGCCGATGTCACCCCGTACACTGGGTCCAATTCAAAGGTTTTGAACCCTACATGGAGGAAAAGCCCCACCGGGTCATCCCCGCGACCGGCCCGGTAGATGTTGACCTTCTGCAGGGTTTTGGAAAGTCGTTCTTTGTCATAGCCCAAACCAAGAACCTGCAAGAGGAGCGAATAATCCCGGATGATTTGCCATTGGACTTCGTCCAATTTCCCATCCCCCATCCCCGCCTTCAGCAAGGGGCCCAAGACCGGCTCGGCAAAGCGCTGGACCAAGGGCCCGGTATCCGTCGAGCGAAGCTCAAAGGTCAGGGCCAGGTTTTGAATATTCTTGATTTCGGGACCATCGGCACGACCGTCTGCGAAGGCGCGTTCCAACAACCGAGCCATGCCTTGGGTGGCCTTGCGGGTGTCCTCTGCGGTAGGTTGGTAAGATGGTTCCAAGACCTCCATCCAGGCACCGGAAGTATCCAAAAGGTTGGCGGGAAATCCTTGTTCCGCCATTTCATTCACCAAAAAGTCGATCAGGCGACGCTTGGTGCGCTGGTGGGGACCTTCGTCTTTGTGTTTTTGCTCCAGGGCCAAAACCCCGGCCACCGACAAGGATTCCAAAGGGGTTTCTTCCAGATAGGAACATAGCGCACGCACAAAATCGCGGGCTCCAGCCCAAGGCATTAGGCCCCGACTACGCAGCGAGGAGGGCAATCGGTCCCATAACATTCACCAAAGATAAGGGAAGGCCTTAAGCCAATTCCAAACAGGTGATTTCGGGGTAAATACCCAAGCGCCCTCGAAAGCCCACAAAGCCAAAACCTCGGTTGACATACAATTGCTGATCCCCCAACACGTAATGACCGGCCCAATGCGGATAGACCCAAGAGGCCGGGGACCAACGCCATCGACCCGGGATGTCAATTCCCATTTGCATACCGTGGGTATGCCCACAAAGCGTTAGGGCGATCGAAGGATGCTTTCCCAAAACCTCCAAATCAAAGTGCGAAGGATCGTGGGTCAATAGGATTTTGGGCGCGGTCGTTGACAAACCCTCCATCGCTTGGGTCAGGTTGCCGTAGCGTTTGCCAAACCCGGAACGACGGCCCCAATTTTCGCAACCGATCAAATCCAGGGCTTCCCCGTTTTCACCCTTGATTTGGACGGCCTCGTTGCGAAGGAGCTGCCAACCCAAATCCTTGTGAACCTGTAACATTTCTTCAAAATTCCGCGCCTTGGCCTCCTCATCGGGCCAGGATTTGTAATCACCGTAATCGTGGTTACCCAAAACCGAATAAACCCCCATCGGAGCCTTGATGAGCTTCAACATCTCCATCCAAGGCCCTACCTCGTTCGTTTGGGTATTCACCAAATCACCGGTAAAAACAACGATATCCGGCTTGAGGTCTTGGATCATCTGGATTCCCCTGCGCACCCCTTCGGCATCGTCCAACGAACCCGTATGCAAATCACTGATTTGGACCAAACGCTTTCCACGAAACGACCCTGGCAAATCCTTCAATCGCAACGTATGACGGTGCACCCGGTAACGGTAAGCACTGCCCGATACAGCAGCGCCTCCCAACCCCAGCAGCGGTACAGCGCCAACCAAAAAACCCAATCGACTCAGAAAAGCCCCCCGGCTCATTCCCTCTTTATTCCCATGGGCCGGAACGGGACGCAACCATCTCCATAGGCCCTTCAAACCGCGTGCACCATCTTCCAATAGAAGCCAAGGCAAGGCCCATACCTTGAAAGCGAGCAAGGCCAGAACCGTCGTCTGTACAGTGTTACGAAAAAAGGCCGAGCGTTCTTCCCATCCCATCCAAGCCAGCAAAGGCATTCCCAAATAAATAGCCCCCATCAATGCGAGAAAAAGTATTTTCCCACGTCGACGACTCGATGGACTTAGACCCGGAAAAGCAAGAACCCCATGGCGAAGAATGTAGAAATCCAGGGCCAAATTGACCAATACAAAAGGCAGGTAACCCGCCAACAAGCGAAACATCACCGGGTTCGAGGCTTAGGCCCTAAGGCAGCCAAGCTTTCTTCCAAAAACGAGAACCTTGACGAATCAACAAGACCCCATCGTAGCGACGGTCTTTCCCCCATACCCCGCGGTAGACCAATTGACCGTTGAGGTTGTAATAATCCGCCTCGGTCTCGGGATCCCAGGCAATGGATGATTTCATTTCGAGGTCTTCCAAGGAGGTGGGACGATAGTTCACCACCCGAAAATGATGTTGAACCCGCTGGATTCCAATCACCTGCCCGTTACGAAATTCCTTGATTCGCCAACCGGCCGCGTACAGGCCGGCTGAATCGGGACGCCATAACACATTAAGTGTGCTTGGCCCCACCAAGTAGGGCCCCCAGGCCGACAAGGCGGTCGCCATCGATGCCGCAACAAACCCGCTCGTACCGTGATCAATCAGAATCGAATCCACTTCCACCACCAAGGAATCCCCATCGGGCTCGGTGAGGTAGGAACCAAAGGAGAGCAGTTGGACGGTATCCTCCAACAGGTTAAAAGGCACAGGGCTGGTGAATAGAGGCGTATTGGAAGGCGTGGTGGGCGGCATGAAGGGAACTTTGTTATAATCCGTTCCAATGACAAAGGGGAACGCCGGGGCCAGGGTCGGCATATTCATGACGAGGGGGTTGCGGCAGCAATGCTTGTAGACAAAGCGATATTGACCCGAGGCCAAGTACATGCTGGGGCTGAGGTAGGCGACGATCCGAACGCCTTGAAAGGTCGTAACGCTCTGTTGAATCAAATCCACCGACCCGTTCAACTGTCCATTTCCGCCGACCAAATCCCAACGTTCAACGGATAGTTGGGGACTGATCAAACCCATGCTATCCAGGTACAAGCTCAACTGCAAGCGGACCGAATCGTTGGATGTCTGAACGACCCCCAGGTAACCACTCAGAATATGAGACGCTTGTCCTTGACGCGCCATCGATACGATCAAAACCAGACCCAACGCAAGGGACCGCCCAAAAGAGGACTTGGTAAAAAACAGAGTTTTCATAGATGTTTTGAGATAAATAGCAAAATTAAGCAGGTACGGCGACTGGATTCCGCTCTTAAATTTTGAACCCAAACTTTAATGTTCGTTCCGGCCCTCGGTCCTGGGTAAGACCAGCACAGACAAAGCCCCGAGCAATAGACTGAGTCCGGCCAGACTCATCGTATGAATCACGGCCTCCCCAAAAAGCATCTTGTAGGTCCAGTTGACCCCGCCCAAGGCGGCCACGATTTGAGGAATGACAATAAACATATTGAAGAGTCCCATGCTAATGCCCATGCGTTCAGGGGCGATATGCGATGAAAGCAAGGCATAAGGCATGCTCAAAATACTCCCCCAGGCCAGGCCAATCAAACCAAATCCCAGGTTGATGATTTCGGGGTATTCAGGACCCGCCAGGGTCATGCTCGCAAAACCCAGACCACCCAATGCCAAAGAAACCCCGTGAATAAGCCTTCGATTGATGGACCTGGAGGCTGTTACCAAGGTCAAAACCAAGGCGAACCCCATCGAAGTCAAACCGTAAAGACCCATGGCCGATCCCACTTTGTTGGCTGCTTGGTTGTAGGCCCCAAAAGCCTTCTCAAAATCAACGGCACCTGGATTCGGCATGGGTGCCCCAAAAACATGCTCGGTCAAGGCCGGGGTGGCAAAGGACCACATCGTAAAAAAGGCAAACCACGAGAAGAACTGCACCAAGCCCAACTTCCACATCACCGCGGGCATCTGGCCAACCTGTTCTAGGATCTCCCCCAGCCCGCGAAAGAATCCGGCGCTCTGGGCATTCTTTTGGCGAAAGGCCTGCAAATCAGCAGGAGGATCTTCGGTCGTCGTCCATACGGTCCACAGAATGGAAGCCAAAAAAACAGCCGCCCCAATCCCAAAAGCCAAGCGAACCGAATCGGGCAACATACCTTCAGGAGCCTCGTTGGAAACGCCCATCCAGGTCAACAGCCTAGGCAAATTGGACGCGACCCAAGTCCCAATTCCAATGATAAGTGTTTGGACAACAAAGCCATAGGATCGCTGACGGTCCGGTAACTTGTCGGCTACCAACGCCCGAAAGGGCTCCATCGAAATATTAATGGACGCATCCAAGACCCATAGAAAACCGGCCGCCATCCATAGAGCCGAAGAATACGGGACCCAAAACAAAGCCAAGGAACTCAAAACAGCCCCCACCAAAAAAAACGGCCTGCGCCGGCCCAAGCGAGGGCTCCAGGTTCGATCGCTGAGATACCCGATGATGGGTTGAACCAGCAAACCGGTGAGCGGGGCGGCAATCCATAACATCGGAATTTGGTCCTTGTCGGCGCCCAATGTTTGGAAAATTCGGGACATGTATCCACCTTGCAGGGCAAAGCCGAATTGAATGCCCAGGAACCCGAAGGACATGTTCCAAATCTGCCAAAATCGGAGTTGGGGCCGCTGTTCGGACCCACCGGAAGACCCTGTACCGGATCCACCGGCGGATGCAGCATCGCGCTGAGCGACGGTTGGTAATGCCATAAATCCCTTTTTGTGAAGGGAAAGTTAAGCTTATTCCGGCTGAATCACCAAAGGCTTTCCGGATTCCAAGGTCACCTCTCGACCGTAAATCCGAAGAACGCAGTTCGCCACCCCTTCCAATAGGCATTCCAAACCCTGCGATTGGACCCGAAAATGCAAATCAGCACCCCGCCAATGCAAGCGAAAGGCGTAACCCGTCCAGGCTGCTGGCAGGACCGGCGATAAACTCAAACCGTCCTCCATCATCCGTAGTCCCCCAAAGCCCATCACCACCGCCATCCAGGTCCCGGCCATGGAGGTGATATGAAGTCCTTCGTGCACTTCGCGGTTGTAATCGTCCAAATCCAAGCGGGAGGTCCGCAAATACATTTCGTAGGCCTTGTCCATTTTTCCCAAGCGAGCCGCCAGGACCGCATGAACGCAGGGGGAAAGCGAGGATTCATGAACGGTCCTGGGCTCGTAAAAATCAAAATTGCGGCGCAAAGCCTCTTCCGAAAAGTCATGTTCAAAAACAAACATGCCTTGCAAGACATCGGCCTGCTTGATAAAGCAGGAGCGAAGGATGCGGTCCCAAGACCAGTGTTGATTGATCGGTCGCTGTTCCGCCGGAAGATCCGCGGCCATGATTTGCTCCTTTTCGAGGTAACCATCTTGTTGCAACCAAATACCCAAGGTATCATCCGCTGGCAAAGCAATTTGATCGGCTTTCTGTTCCCAATCCTTGGCCTCGGAAGCATCCCAACGCAGCTTGACCTTGGTTTGTTCCCACAACCCCGCTTGCTCCATGCGAACTGCCTCGATCACCTTGAGGGTATAAAGCCAACAATACCGGGCCAAGTAATTGGTGTACCAATTGTTATTGACATTGTTTTCGTATTCGTTGGGCCCTGTAACCCCGTGCATCACCCAGGCCTTGCGCACCTCGGACCAATGAACGCGCTGCGCCCAAAAACGACAAACCCCGATCATCACCTCCAGCCCACCCTGCCACCAATACGAACGGTCACCGGTGTATCGAACGTACTGATCGATGGCATAGACCATGGCCCCGTTGCGATGAATCTCCTCAAAGGTGATCTCCCATTCGTTGTGGCACTCTTCGCCGTTCATGGTCACCATGGGGAACAAGGCCGCCCCCTCTTTGAACCCCAATTTGCTGGCATTGGCGATGGCTTTGTCCAGTTGACGGTACCGGTACTCTAGCAATTGCCGAGCAACCCGTGCAGGGGCTGTTCCCAAATAAAAGGGAATGCAATAAGCCTCCGTATCCCAGTAGGTCGAACCCCCGTACTTCTCGCCGGTGAAACCCTTGGGTCCAATGTTCAGGCGATGGTCCAAACCGTTGTAGGTCTGATGAAGGTGGAAAATGTTAAATCGAATGCCCTGTTGGGCTTTGATGTCGCCATCAATTTGAATATCAGCCTGTTCCCAAACCCGTTCCCAGGCCTCTGCTTGTTCCTTTCGAAGATCTTCGTGGCTGAGATTGCGGACCTCCTCGAGGACAGCAAACGCGCGGTCCTTGAGTCCTTGCGAAGAAGCATGGAGCGTGGAAAGAACGGCGACTCGTTTGGAAAAACCAAGGGTTTCTCCGGCCTCCAGGTGCACGCTCAAGCGTTGCCGGCTCACCCATTCCGACGTCTCCCACGCCGATGGTCCTTGGCCCTGACCCACCGGAAATTCCCAGCGATGCTCGGCGGCCACCCCCACCTCAAAATCCAATTTGGCGGTCTTGGTTTGCACATACCCTTGGGGACCTCCCTCTTCGAAGCACCTTTGCCAAAACAGCTCCTCGTAATTGGCATCCTTGTTGCGGACCTGCCCGTTCAGTCCGGAAACCAATTCCAAATCGCAGGGCGAATGGGCGGTGATGCGGTACGAAAGGCAGGCCAAATGCGGCCGGTCTTTGCAAATCCAACGTTCGCAATGCACCTCAATCCGAATTCCATCCTCGGTTCGGAGTTCAAAATCCCTGTTCAACATGCCGCGCTGCATGTTCAAGGATCGTCGGTACGATTCAGGGGTCCATGCGGCCAGGTCAACCCGACGGCCGTTCACCGACCAATCCAGGTCCAACCAATTGGTGGCGTTCAGAACCTTGGCGAAATACTCAGGGTAACCGTTTTTCCACCAACCAACCCGCGTTTTGTCCGGGTAATAAACCCCTGCCACGTAGGAGCCTTGAAGGGTATGACCAGAATAGGCCTCTTCATGCATGGCCCGTTGGCCAAAAAAACCATTTCCAAGGCTGAACATGCTCTCGGCCGCTTCATGCAATCCAGCGTCCCAACCTTCTTGGGTTACCAACCAAGGGTCCAAACCAAACATTGCTTTACTCATAGGATCTATATTTCAAAAAAGAACGTGCCCTTGATCCAAGGATAATTCCTTCAAAGAGGCGATCACTCGATGGGCCTGCGCCAATACCAAGGGGTCTCCCAATCCGATCGTCCTGAATCCCCCGGCCAAGGCCGCCTGTATGCCCGCCGGCGCGTCTTCGATCACCATGCAATCCTTGGGGTCCAAACCCAGATCGCTGGCAGCCATTTCAAAAACCTGAGGATCGGGTTTGGAGCGAGTGGTTCGGGTACCATCCACCACCGAATCAAAAGCCCCTTCCATACCAATCTTGCTCAACACTTTGGTGGCGTTTTGGCTGGCGGAACCCAAGGCC
This sequence comes from Bacteroidia bacterium, assembly GCA_049317645.1. Classification (GTDB taxonomy): domain Bacteria; phylum Bacteroidota; class Bacteroidia; order UBA7662; family UBA7662; genus SYHX01. The sequence continues at coordinate 8,576 of JBMOHV010000020.1, read as the reverse complement.
AATTGGATCCCGGCTTCCCGCAATTGCACCAACAAGTCCAGGGCTCCTTCGGCGGCATCGTGGGGCGTCAACCCCTCGACCAACTCCAGATAACGAGCGTTTTTGGCCTGCAACCAACGGGATTTTTGAGCGGGGTCGGCATCTTCCCATCCGGCTTGCTCCAAGATGTACTCCAAGGAATCCGCCCTGGAACGACCCTTGAGGGCATGCCGGTCCGCTTCGGTCAAGGCATAGCCAAAACCGGTGGCCAATTCTTCCCAAGCCTGGTCGTGGTACCGTGCGGTGTCCACCAAAACCCCGTCCAAATCAAAAATGACTGCTTTGATAGAAGAAGGTTGTGGAGTGGAATCGGGATGGGACATGGGAAGTTTTGGAATGGCCGCCGAAATTAAGAAAATAACGATGGAAACACAATGTAATCTTTATATTTGCAACAATGTTGCATTTATTAACGGTGCTTTTCGTCTTGGTTTCACCAACCGGTCCGATCCGTGAGGGTTCCACCAAGGGGTCCCCGTCCACGGATAGCATCCAGAAATTGCAACTCCAAACGGTGGACGTCCTTGCAGAAAAAAAGACCAGCACCCCGGACCTCCAACGATTGAATGCCTTGCGACGATTTGAACATTCCGGAACACCCCTTGCAAGGCAATTGGAAGCCGTGCCAGGGATGAGCGTTTTGTCATCGGGAACCCAACTGGCCAAACCCGTGATCAACGGATTGCACAGCCAACGCATTCTCATCCTCCAAGACGGGGTCCGTTTGGAAGGGCAGCAATGGGGCAGCGACCATGCCCCCGAAATTGACCCGTTCCAAGAAGGCGAATGGTCTATCCTGCAGGCTGCTGCCAGCCTTCGCCACGGCCCCGAAGCGATCGGTGGGGTCTTGGACCTGCAAGCGCCTCCTCTGCTACAGCATGGACACCTGGACGCCCATGCTTCCACAGTTTGGATGAGTAACAACGGATTGATCGGAACCCATCTGCGCTTGCAGGGTCCCGCCTCTCGCAACGGTCGACTTCAATGGCGATGGCAAGGGAGTAGCCGAATGAGCGGCAACCTGCGCTTACCGGGGGCCTACCTCGCCAATACCGGAACCCGTGAGCAGAGTACCACAGCAGAGCTTCAATACAGCCAAGGCAAATGGCTCATCAATAATTATTTACGACTTTATCGCCTTCGCCAAGGCCTCTACCCTGGCGCCCATGTCGAAAACACCGAAGACCTTCAAAGGGCGCTGGAAAGCTCTGTACCCCTTTGGGAGGGGCGCTTTGGTTACCAAATCCAAAGACCCCTGCAGGAGGTTCTTCACCTCCAATACAGCCTGCGCATGCAGCGATCCCATTCACAGGGTGGTTTGAGCAGCTTGCGCTTTGGATACCAAGACAACCAACGCAAAGAATACGATACCCGGTCTTTTCTACCTCTCCCGGAAATGGCCTTGGCTTTGGGAACCCACACGGCATCGTATACCTACTCCCAAAACCTGGGACGCTGGAGAATCGAAGAAGCAGTCGGTCTGATGTTCCAACAAAACCTGAATCAAGCCAGCAATGCCCGTCAATTTATTCGCAATTACCAAAACCAAAACCTTTGGGGCTATTCCCTCCTGGCTTGGGAATCCGCCAAAATGGGGAGGCACGAATGGGCCCTCCGTTTCGACCAGGTTGATTTTGAGTCGTATTACCGCGCCCCGGGCAGCCAACCGAACGACCCGGTCACGAGGGATGAGCGCTCGTTCCACCGATGGAGTGCGGCCTGGACCTGGAATTATCGCCTACCCCAAACAGCCTGGCTGCTAAGCCTCAACGCCGGCAGCGGTTGGAGGCCTCCTTCGGCCCCTGAATGGTATGCCAACGGCTTGCACCAAGGCATGGCCGCCTTGGAATTAGGAAACCCGCTCCTGGGGCCAGAGCAGACCTTAACAGGGAATTTGGGCTTGGAATGGAAAAAAAACGGACGCTTGTTTCACAGCCAGGTCGGTAGCCGCCAGATCGATGGCTTTATTTTTTTGGAGCCCCTGCAACCCCCAGCGCAGACCATTAACGGGGTCTATCCCCAATTTGCCTACGTTGGCAGGGATGCCACCTTAACGCATTGGAATACTAAAACTTCGCTGCCTTTGGGTTCGGGTTGGCGTCTTGATATGTCCGCTGCCTTGGTACGTGGACGGGAGCGCAACCGGGGGGCATGGTTGGGTTGGATGCCCGCCGACCGATGGACCGTGGGCCTTCATCATGCAGCACAGCGCGAACCTGCGGATGGCCTACCCCTCACCTTCCTGCGCACCTTGAGTGGCGGCGTGGAAGCCCTCCATGTCACTCGCCAAAGCCGTATCCCCCTGGGATCGGATAATAACACATCCCTTGACTATGCCCCCGCACCGTCCGCCTATACCTTGGTACGCATCTATGCCGGTGGCATGGGGCCCAGAGGGCACTTTCAGTGGATGGTAAGCGTGGACAACCTCCTGAACACCCGTTACCGGGATTACATGAACCGACTTCGATATTTTTCGGATGAGCAGGGGTTCAACCTAAGCTTTCGCCTCCAATACCACCTCCATCGACATAACCCAGCATGAATCGATTCGACTTATCCTTCCCCCCTTGGTTGTTCCCCCTTGTGGGCCTGACTATCCTAACAGGATGCCGTCCCCAAGTGGACAATCCATCACCGGACGGACAGCACGGCACCGTGACCACTCTGACTCTGATCCTGAGCGATTCCTCCGCCTTTCCGGTCCAAAGGGACACCTTTGTCTTTGACGACCCGGACGGTGCAGGGGGCAGCCAACCGCTGCGCTGGGACACCCTTCGATTGAGGCCATCTCGAACCTATGCTACCCAATTGCAATTGACCAACAAACTCGCTTCCCCACCGCAGGACTTAAACCCCTTGATAACGGCTCAAGGCAACCAACACCTCTTTGTTTACCAAAGCGATACCAGCCTCTTGACGGTTGACATCACGGACCGTGATCTCCTCAACCTCCCGCTGGGTTTCCAAACCACCTGGGAGACCCAAAACCTCGGCGGTTCGGGTTCAGTCGAAATAAATTTACGCCATATCGCCTTTGGCAAGAACAGCAACAGCGGCGTAGAAAGTGGGCATTCCGATATTAAAATAGCATTTCCTTTGGTCATTAAACCTTAAAGCGCCCCCTAAATATTATTACAACATTTTTTTACGAAAACACAAGATCAATCCACCAAAAATCAAACCAAAAAAATTATGAAAAAAATCGTCTTTAACCTCCCCATGCATCGAACCATTTGGGTTCTGTTCTTCGCTTTTCTTTTGGCTCGAAGTTCCGCCCATGCCCAAAGCCCCTGGTCCCTCCAAGCAGATGCTGGTCTCAGCATTGCATCCCTCCAATGGTCCGTCTTGGGGATGGCAAACGATGATTTGCATCGACTCAACGGGTTGCAGGGACGTCTCCTAGCGGGGTATGCCTTGACCGATAACCTGGGCCTGCATACAGGCCTTGGCCTTGTTCAACTGGGTGCGAGTCTGAAGCACGAAGACCATCACGATGATTTTCGAATCAACGCCTTGGAGATTCCCTTGTTGTTTCGCTACAGCCTCCCCGTTGGGACGGGTTCTTTGGGACTGTCGGCCGGTCCAGCCCTTGCTTACCATTTATCCGCAACATCCCATACCCACGAAGGGGAAACGGAACTTGAAGAAAAACTCAGCATTGGCAACGATGTTAATGATTTTGCTCGACCCTTTAACCTGGGCCTGCAGACCGAATTATCCTACACTCATCCATCGGGATGGCTCCTGAACCTACGCTACAACGCCGGGCTTATGGATTTGGGAACCAGCGATTTGGTCGAAATGCAAACATCCTATGTGGCCTTTGGTCTGGGGTACCGTGTTTTCTAGGCACACCTCACCCATTGACTGGTCTTAGGGTCTAAAAAAACGCAAACGCTGGAGCAAACGCTCTTTGCGAAGGGGACTCGTCGTCTCAACCGAAGGCCCTGGTTCGTTGGCAAATGGGATGTCACCCGCTGCGACCGGTTCGGAAGGCGAATGCCACAAATCCTCCCATGGCCCGTACACCGGATTGGGCAACAGGATCCAATCCCTGCCCAATCGCTCCGCCTGGCCCTGCACAACCTGCAACCGTTCTTCTTCGGTGGAATAGGATTTGAAGTTGTTCATATCCTGGAGATTATCACCCACCCATTGCAGAACCGTTGCTTGGTTTGCGAGGGTATCACGCCGGGCTTGTTTGTCGCTGCTTTCATCGCGCAGCCAAAGGGAATCCAGACCTTCCAAAGGAAGACCCAAGGCTTGGAGGTTGCGCTCGGTGGCCGCCCATTGGGAACGTTTGCGGTTCGATACATAATAGATGCGCAGTCCCAAACGCAGGGCCGTCGCCAAGTAATCCCGAACACCGGGAACGGCCCCGGCCTCGGCTTGGTCCACCCATGCCTGCCAACTGGGAGAATTGTAGGCCGACCCGTGACGAATCTGCCAACCCGCGTAGGGGCTGTTGTCCAGAACGGTTTCGTCCAAATCCAAAACCACTGCGGCAGGTCGTTGGAGAAGGTCGGCCGGACCATTGTTACGGCGCACCGAATCCAAAAGGGACGGGAGCTGCAGGGCCGCCCCCCGGTAGGTCTGCATGCAGAGGGCTTGGTATTCGGCCGACCGCTGCACGAACAGCGTGGATAAGAGCATGGCATCCATGGTCCCCGGTATTGGATCCGAGGATAACAACGCCAAACGTAAGCGAGGAGATAGGGACATCCCCCCCGGATTGATCCCGGGTTGACCCTCGGGAACCGAAACTCCCAAAGAATCAAAATAATGTTGCCAATAAGGCAAAACCTCTGATCCGCGTAAACCCTTGAAGGTCATCGGTGCCAACCCAAAGTACGACTTACCTTCCCCTACCCCATGGGCCAACGCCGCATCCAACAATTCACTGCAATACCACTGTTCGTTCCCGATCTCAAACGCCGCATCGTAAGGTTTCCCCAAACGGGCCAAAACAAAATCCAAGGCAGCGCGGAGGGCAACAGGACTGGCCATTGTTCGACCCACCAAAACACGCCCCCTGCGCCATTCCGATGTTCGCCCCAAAAAATCCTGCAGCTCGGTGGAGACCACGCCGCGACCCACCGCCTCCACAACACGGAGCGTACCGGTTCGGTCCCGGTAGAAGAACCCGCAATGCGTCAAACGCCGACGATATGCCGATTGGGTAACGTCTGCAATCGCTGCACAACCTTCGCCGCAATTCCACTCTTGAAACAGAAGATCTCCATCCCGCAAATCGGCCATGCCTATGCGTTCCAATTCGGATTCCGACTTTGGGTTTTGGGCTTGCAAATCCCCACCCCCCGCCCAAAAAAGAGAACCAAGCAGCCCGAGCAAAAGAACCCGAAAGCCTTTCAAAAGACTTACGTCCATCCTTATTGTTTTTGAAAATGTGGATTCATCGAGGGAGGATGCAAAGCAAAACGCCTGGCCAAGTGCAGGATGGTATGCACCGCTGATGCCATGTCTTCGGCGCTGACCCATTCCAAACGAGAATGAAATCGATGCCCCCCGGCAAACAAATTGGGGCAAGGCAATCCCATGGCTGTCAATCGACTGCCATCGGTACCGCCTCGAATCCAACGTCGCTGCGGCGTGAGCCCCCCGTCTTGCATGGCACCCATCGCATAATCCACCAAAAATGGAAAACGATCCAAGGTGTCCTTCATGTTCCGGTATTGTTCAACCCGTTGGATTTCATACCGAGAGCCGGGGAATCTCGAAGATACCCGAGCCGCCCATTCCTGAATTTTGGCCGCCAAATCGTCCAAAGCCGAGCTTTGAAAATCGCGGAGGATCCATTGGATTTGACAACGTTCGGCCTGACCGCTGATCGAAACAGGATGCACAAAACCCTGCCTATCCTCGGTATGTTCCGGGGCTGCTGCATCGTTGGCGGCTTCCGCCAAAATGCAACCTGCGATTTTGAGGGCATTGACCAAACGGCCTTTGGCGAATCCCGGATGAGCCGAGACCCCCTGAATGGTCAACGTCAGGCTGTCCGCCGAAAAGGTTTCGTCTTCGATATCCCCTCTTTCTTCGCCATCCAACGTATAGGCCCAATCCGCTCCCAGCGATGCCAAATCCAAGTGGTCAACCCCTAGTCCGATTTCTTCGTCCACTGTGAACAAAAACACCAAGGGCCCATGCGGCCACTCCGGGTGCAGCAGCAACTGGCGAGCGGCTTCCATGATTTCGGCAACACCCGCTTTGTCATCCGCGCCCAGCAAGGTGGTACCATCCGATGTTACCAGGGTATGACCCAACTGCCGCAACAAGTCTGGATCGTTGGAAGTTCCCAAGACCCATCCCGGTTCCCCGGGCAATACCAAATCACCCCCCTCGTAAGGTGGATGAACCTGGGGCTTGACCTGGGCACCCGGGGCATCGGGGGAGGTATCCAAGTGCGCACAAAAGCAAAGCGTAGGCACGGCCTCTTGGACATTGGATGCCAATCGGGCGATCACATACCCGTTCTCATCCTGCTCAGCCTGCAAACCCAAGGCCCGCAATTCGTCTCGTAGCATTCGGCCCAAAACCAATTGACCCTTCGAAGAGGGAACGGTCGAAGAAGTAGGATCCGCCGTGGTATCAACCTGCACATAGCGCAAAAAGCGCTGAAGAACTCCCTCCTGAAGGTCTTTCGTATCCAACATTACCAGGTATAATCCGGGAAAATCAGGTTATCAAAGGACTCAACGGGCATGGAAAATTGTTCAGCAAAAACGATTTTTTTGCCTTCAAGGGCGTAGAGTCGATGCACCCGATGCCGGGAAACAAATCCCCTGCGGTAGCGAGTTTCGTGCCCAAAGGCCAAACCCATGATCGGACCATCAACCCCCAAACCAAAACATTCCGCCCGATGAAATCGACGTTGCACCGAATCCATGTCCCGGTAATGCGGGGTTTCGAGGGCCATGAATCCAGCCATGGCCGAAGGGTTGCCTTCCCAAGACCAACCGTCTTCACCCCTGGCACCGGCAGGATCCGCCCAAAAGTTGGGCGCGTCTTTGATATAGTTTTTTTCGAGGCGTTTTTCCCAACCCAAAACCAGGTTTCTGCTTTCGGGACCGGCCGGACGAGCCTCCAGACCCCAACGAGGGACTTCTCTGAAAACCAAGGAGTCAACCGGTCCTTCCAAAGGCCAGCCCTGTTCCCATTCGGTCCATTGAACACAACGATTCCCATCAAAGGCCCATAACACAGCCAAACGCCGTCCTTGCCAGGCCCTGTTGTTCCCGATGCGTCGCAATTGCCGGAGGTAACCCATCACATAGTGCAGGGTATCATCCCTTTGGCCAAACGGCACGGTGGCAAGGACTTCGGTACGCTGACGCACACCGGACAAGTGTTGGTACCAAAGCTGCCTCAAAACCGAATCACGTGGCAATAAGCTCAAGAGTCTTTTGCCGGAGGGTGGTTCCACCCAATCCGCCAACAAGGGAGACCAAGATGCTGTATCCCCCTGATCCACCGCCGCAACCCATCGAAGAGCCAACATGGAAAGGCTGTCCCCTTCCATGGTCCAAGGAGGAAAATGATCGGCCTGATGCTCGAATTCCTGAACGGTCCCGTCCTGCTGACCACCGGAACAAGCCACCAACAAGGATAGAACCCAAGCAACAAGCGGGATAAGGCTCCTTCGAGGGTGACTCCTAAGCATGCACAAACTTAGAATGCTTTTGGCCCGCTCCCAATATCTTTACAAGAAAGCCAAAAATCATGAACTTTCGGATTGGAGTATTTTGTTATGGGCTTCTATGCGGCCTTACCATGGCCTCGGCTGCCACCAAGGTTCAGGCCTCAGGGACGGATTCCACGACATCGGGTCTTCGCACATTGCACCGCGTGGCCCCGGTCGATTCTGTTGGCTTTGGGAGCCTCGAAACCTGGGAGGGCTTTGAATTTGGCGAATTATTGCCCCGCAACGTTTCGGTTTGGCGGCCTCCATCGCCCTATTGGGATGGGAAGCGTCCCCTGCCGGTTTGGTATTTCCACGATGGCCAGAACCTCTGGGATCCCCGCAGGGGCTACGGGGGTCAAACCTGGAACCTGGACTCGCTCATGGAATATGCCCTATCCGGGGGACTGATGGAGCCCTGCTTGATCGTATCCCTGGACAATTCACCCCAGCGATTCAGGGATTATCTGCCTCCGCCTTGCTTGGACGGCTTGGACAAAGTCTACCGTGACACCTTGCAGAAAGAAAGACCCGGAACCGCCTTGGGGCAGACCTATGCCCATTGGATAGCCGATGTCCTTCAACCTTGGCTGACGATGCAATACCCGGTGGACACCCACCCGGCATCGCATTACCTCATGGGGGCCAGTATGGGGGGATTGATTTCTTCCTATACGGCGGCCCTGCGGCCCGATCGTTTTGGAGGGGCCGCCTGTTTGAGCACCCATTGGCCCTTGAGCCTCCAATGGAATCTTTTGGGAATGTCCCTTCCCTATCGGACCTGGCTGGCCGAGCGCCTCTCGGGGTCCTCGGCCCCCGGAAACGCCCTGCACTCCCT
>JBMOHV010000019.1:0-30811 GCA_049317645.1 Bacteroidia bacterium | reverse complement strand
CGCCTGCTTTGGGAGCAGGAGGCCGTCAGTTCGAATCTGGCCACCCCGACATCACCTATCAAGCCCACGACCCCAATCGTGGGCTTTTTTTCTGGTGTGCCCAGGACGATGACGTGCAATGGGAGGATGCTGTGTCCTTAACGACGGAGTCATCATGACCACGTAGGCTGGTTTTCGTTCATCGTCGTTGGATGGAGGACCAAAACTTTGGTTTAAATTCGGACCGGTAATCTTTTCATTTCATTAATCAGGTTTGCATGAAAAAGCTCATTTTTAGTCTCTTTGTGGTGGCCGCTCCGTTTTGGGGGCAAGCCCAGAACTCCAACCCTACTTCGTTTTGTTTGCCGTCCGTGGTGACGACTGCGCCCAGCCAGGTGGGTTTGGATAGCGCTTTGGTGGGGGGGAATGTCCTCAGCGATGGGGGGCAAGGGGTCCTTTTTCGGGGCCTGTGTTACGGAACAACGCCCAACCCCAACATGGGGAATGCCAGAACCGAAAGTGGCTCGGGTTTGGGTTCCTTCGTGGTGGTTTTGAGGGGTTTGATTCCTTCAACCACCTATTTTGTAAGGGCCTATGCCAAAGGCACCAACGGGGTGGTGGTGTACGGAAATGACGTGACCTTTTTGACGGGATCTTTGACGCCTGCTTTTTCGTGTGGGACTTCGACCGTTTCCGATACCGATGGAAATGTTTATAACACCGTTCAAATTGGTCAACAATGCTGGACAAGAAGCAACCTTCGCGTGGGCCGATACAGGAACGGTAACAGTATCCCAAATACCAGCAGCAACACCACCTGGTCCCAAGCCAACAGTTCTTCGACAGGGTCCTGGTGTAATTATAACAACAGCACAACCAACGGTACAACGTACGGCAGGCTTTACAATGGTTATGCGGTGAATGACAGTCGGGGTTTATGTCCAACCGGTTGGCATGTGCCTTCCGATGCGAATTGGACCAACCTCGTAACCTTCTTGGGCGGGGATTCTTGGGCGGGTGGTGCCCTCAAAAGCACGGGAATGTTACCCACCGGGGGAGGCTGGACCGCACCCAATACCAACGCGTCCAATTCCAGCGGATTCACCGGTCTGCCCGGTGGTTACCGGGCCACCAATGGAAGTTTTTTTTCTTTATCGGATTATGGAGGGTGGTGGAGTTCGTCCACAGCCGGAGCTGGCCTGGCCTGGGCCCGTTTGATTTGGTATGGCAATGCGGCGGTGGACCGGGTTAGCTACGATCAACGCTTTGGTTTTTCGGTTCGTTGCGTCAAAGATTAACACATGTTGTTCAAAAGGGTTCCTTCTGGTTTTGGGCTCGCAGGCGCCTTTTTTTTAACGATTTTGGTGTTGGGATGGGGGAGAGGTACGGCCTTGGCTCAAGCCCCCAACCCGGTTCAACCCTGCGGAACAGGTCCCGCACCCCCCTCGGTTTTTTCGTACATCGAAAACCTACGAAGGGAGGGCCTTTTGGAGCCCGTGTACGGGACCGAGAACAATGCCTCCGTCATTTACCTCCCCCTCCAATTGCATTTGTTGGCGAATAACAACGGATCGGGTCGTTACCCCCTTTCGACTTTTGCGACCATTCTTTGTGAATTGAACCAAAAATTTCGTAGCACCGGAATTCAGTTTTACTGGAAAGGCAATCCCAATTTGATAAACAATTCGGCCTGGTACAACCTTCCCAATTTTGGGACCGTGGATCAGATCAACACTCAATACAATGTTGCGGGGAGTATCAACGTGTATTTTTTGAGTTTGTCGGCCATGTCTCTTTGTGGCTTTGCGTATTATCCCGGCACGGGGTCCCCCGCCCAGACCAACCGTCAAGGGGCAATTTACATGGCCCTGGCTTGTTCCAACCCGGGTAATTCAACCCTTGCGCATGAGATGGGGCATTTTTTGAACCTGCCCCATCCCTTTGACCAAACCTCATCCAATCCCCAGGCTACCTGGGCCGAACGCGTCACCCGCAATCCCAACGAAACGGCCCCGCGTTTGCCGTCCAATTGTGCAACGGCAGGGGATCGTTTTTGCGATACACCGGCGGATTTTCGGGATGCGCGATGGAATTGCCCCAACGGAGGGGGAGCGGCCGTGGATATCAACAGTGATGCTTTTCAGCCGCTGGGTCGGTTGTATATGAGTTATGCCAACGATGCCTGCCAGGATTCGTTCACGGTGGAACAAAAGGCGGCCATGCGGGCGACGGTCACATCCACCGGCCCCCGTTCCTATTTGCTAAGCCCTGCCATGCCCGTTTACGATTCGACGGTGGGGGTTCCCTCTTTAATCGAACCCTTGGATAGCACCTACGGTAGGCCCCTTCATTATTTGCGGTTTCGCTGGAAGGCCGTGCCCGGTGCCACGGCTTATGTGTTACGGATCCGATGGTTGGGAACCACGGTGGAGGATATTTGGGTGAACGATACGACTTTTTTGTACAACGGTACGGGTCAATTGCTGAGCAACCGGGTTTACCGCTGGTCGGTGATGGCGCTGAACCCGCGAGCTGTTTGCGGCGCCTTTGCACCCGAGCGCCTTCTGGGGATTGCGAGCAACGCGGTTCACCTTTCTTCGGTGGAAGGATGCGCTGGCGATAGCCTTGGTTTGGATATCTTGAACAGTGAATTCACGGGGCTTCGTTCGCTTCGACTCAAACTGGATTTCCCCACTGGGATGCTGAGGCTGACAGGATGGAACTCCTTGGCGGCCCAAGCGGCCGGACTGCAGGTTCAAGCCTATCCGCCGGTGGGGAGCGCACTTTACACCGATTCCTTGATCTTGAATTGGACATCCGCATCGCCCGTTTCTTGGAATGCGGGGGTTCTGATGCGCCTTGGGTTGGTTTGGCCGGCCGGGGTGAACGGTCCTTCGACGGGTCCCGTTCTGGTTTGGGATACCTTGAACAGTCGATGCCAAGCGCTGGTTGGGCAGGGTCAGGTGTTGCCTCTCTTGTGTTACAATGGGCAAATTCGAAACCTTGGTGGATGCTATGCCTTATCGGGACGATTGATTTACGATAACTCAGCGGGAACGCCCCTACGGGGGACGATGGTGGAGCTACGTGATACGACTTTGCAAATTCGAGCTTTTGGGTTGACGGATTCGCTGGGTTCTTTTGGTTGGAACAACGTGGGTCCCTTGGCCGTGCAGCCGAGCTGGACCTACGCGGTTCCCTGGGGCGGGGTCAATGCAACCGATGCCTTGGGTATTAGCAGGGCCTTCGCCTCTTTGGTGACGCTGAGCCCCCTGCGATTCAAGGCGGCGGATGTGAACGGTAACGGTGCGGTCAACAATACGGATGCCCTTTTGGTCAATCGCCGAAGCGCCGGAATGGTGGGGAGTTTTGCGGGTGGGGATTGGGTGGACGACAACCCCGGACCGTGGATGGCCGGAGTCCCTGGGGTTCCAGGGACGATCCGGGCCCTGTGCAAAGGGGATGTGAACGGGTCCTACCAGCCCCAGGGGACGCCTTAGACCGCGGGTCGGGGAGCGTATTGGTATAGTATATTTGCTGTCAAATTCTTAGGAATATGAAATTTGCAATATTATTGGTGGGTCTCATGGGGCTTTTGGGCCTGTCAGAGACGGCGTTGGCCCAAAAACCTTGGTCCAAAACTTCCAAAGGCTATACCGTTTTGGTCAAAGGCAATACCCTCCGGGTGGCCGATGAAGATTTCCCCAAATCCATGTCTTGGGACAATGCCCTAGCGGCGGTCGCTGCATTGGGCGATGGCAAGTGGAGGCTCCCGACCATGGAAGAGCTCCGGGCGATTTACCAGCAGCTGTATGTTCAGGATGAAGGTTCGTTCAAAACAGCGGCGTATTATACCGGCGTGGAGGTAACCGCGGCGAATGCATGGGCCATGAATTTTGAAATGGGCAATGTTTACAATTGCTTCAAGGGCAACACGCTGAATGTGCGGGTTGTTCGGGAAAACTAAGACGATTTCTTCGGAGCAACCTAAGTGTTGCGAAGCGTTCGCATACGGATCAAATGCAAAAGGCCTAGCAATTTTGCGGTATGCTAACAAAACATTTACGAAACCGGTCACGATGGGGAATATGGGGCGTTTGGGCATGGCTAGGCCTGGGTTTCGGCTGTTCAAAGGAAGCAGAATGGAAGCCCACGTACCGTTTTGAGGGAAGGGTTGTCTTGGCGGGAACCGGACAAAGTCCAGGTCAATCCCTGACCCTTTTGGTATGTGCACCGGCCTTGGTGGGCGGGTATGACACCTTGGCCCGCCTACGCACCGATGATTCTGGATCTTTTGATCACGCCCTGTCGTCGGATTTGTTGCCTAGCCATTTGCGTTTGTTCATGGATTCTTTGCCTCCGCACTTGGTTCAACCACCCAATATGCCCCAAATCAGCGGTTACGGGATGACTCAATTGCGCATCGAAATCCCCGCGAAGGCGTGGTTGCGTTTGCAACTTGATTTAACAGGAATGACTCCCGGTGGCATGATGAACCTCTTGGTAGGGAGCCGCTCGGAGTTCATTTATCATGCGGATACGATCGTGCGGACATTCCCTTGGGTTAGCGGTACGCCGTTGGTTGTAGAGGGTACCTACTTGGCTGGGCCCAACGCGCCTCCCCGTTTCTTGGATACGGTTTTTGTATTGGAACCACTTCGTGTGACGGAGTGGTCATGGGCGCCCTAACCGACTGGTTAGAGCCACCCTTATCTGCCGCTGCCCCTTGGTTCGATGGATCCATCGGGTAGGTGTTGGCTTTTTTGAATCTGCCCTGCCGTCGACTCTTCACTTTTGATTTATGAACCATGGAAACAATACTTCCCTGGAAAGGCACTCTTTTGGCCTTTGCCAGCCTCCTAGGTGGCGTCTTTGGGATGAAGGCCCAAAGCATTGCCGAAACCCGTCATATCCAGCGATACGACTTATTACAACCCTACGTCCCCGAAAAATTCCTGGTGGACCGTAGTCCGCTTTCGCTGTTTCGATCCACCACCGGATTAAACCCCGATCGATACACCGCGAATCGTCAGGATTCGGCGGATGTTACGGATTGGGATTGCTACTACCGTCTCTTCTTTTTTGGAGCCTATCATCCCGCTCCCGCCATGCGCTTACACCCCAACCACCTAAGCGGATACGCCGATACCGTTCGTTACCAGGGTCAATGGAATCTTGCGACCTATCAACGGGTACCCCTCATGGATGTGCAATTACGTGTTATGAATTTGGTCTATCGCGAGATTCAGGATTCTGCGATCGATCATGGTTACATGGTCTACGATAGTTTGAGCGATCGACTTCGATTGGCTTTGGCTCCTCAAAGGATTCGAGATACCTTGTGGTTTCCGCCCGGTTCCAATCCCCCATATTTGGCGTTGGATACCGTCTTGCAAGCGGATACGGCCCGCGTTCTCAGCGGATGGTCCAAAACGATGCGTTTTGTGCAGGCGGTCGCTGACCGGGATGTCTTGTACGGGACGAGGGCTCATCAGCCCCTGCGTTTAATGATACCTCAGGCTTTTTGGGTCAGCAACGATTCCCTCAGCTCGCTTTGGCTGGATACCGACGATGGGAATGGATGGAGGAGGGTCTATCCGCATCAGTTGGTCACCTGGTCGTATGCTTCCTTTGGCCCCAAAACATTGCGCTTGAGGTGGCGCAACGCGGTAGGCCAAAACCTAGGGGATGCCATCACCCATTTGCCTCTCCAATGGGTGGAGTTAAAGATGGGAAATCCGGATCGGATTCTGGTGAGTGGAACACCGTCTTGCAACCCCAACCGCAGTCAGCCCCCCGGTCGTGCGGTGGCCTTTGTGAAGCGATCCCGTCACACTCCTTTTGGGTTGCTACAACCATTGATTCTTGTGGAGGGTTTTGAGGGAGGAACCTGGGTGAACGGTTTCCCTGAATCCGTACCCGGGGATCAAAACGGTTACGGGGATCTTAACTGGGCCAGCATGAGTACGGGAATTTTTCCGGCCCGCTATGCCCAATTGGGGGAATTGCCCCACCTATTGGATTCGTTGGACAGGGAAGGCATGGATCTGGTTTTTGTGGATTACGAAACCAACCATGCGTCTGTTGAAAAAAACGCGCTGGCCCTGATCTCGATTTTGGAACAGGTCAAAAGAATAACCGACTCAACACGATCGGCCATGCAAAGCCCTTCTTTTCCGAGTACCATGCATGTTTTGGGGGCCAGCATGGGTGGGCTGATTGCCCGTGTTGCCTTGCGACAAATGGAATTGAACGGTTGTTGCCACGGCGTGGCATCGTTTGGGACGTTGTCCACCCCGCATGCCGGGGCCAATATTCCTCTTAGCGTGCAGAACGCCTTGCTGGATGGGGTTCAGAGGGGCAACCTGTTGGGCCGTATGGAAACCCAGCGGCAACAACTCCAATATGTGTTACGATCTCCGGCGGCCGCGCAGATGTTAACCTACCATGTGGACGCCCCCTTGGAACAGCAACACCAGGCGCTGAGGCGTTTGCTGGACTCCTTGGGACTGCCCCGAGACACTCGGAATTATGCAATCACCAACGGCAGCTTAACCGGACAGCGTCAAGGTCGCCATGTTCACGCTCCCTTTGATACCATACGAGATGGTGAGCCGGCCTTTGCTTTGGAATCGGCTGTCTGGGCGCCGCATTCCTTTCCTCTTCCTTTTCGGTCTTTTCGGGATTTCGGTTCCCAACGCATGGTTTTGTTCCGCAACCAAGGCCGCATCGTTGTTCATTCGCCCAGGATCCCCGCCTACGATACGGTTTATTTGGCAGGGAACGATATTCAATCCAATTTCTCAGATATCCAGAAACAATACGCGCTCTACCTCCAGGGTCTTGGAGCCCTGGCCCTGAATCGCACCATCCATTCCTTGGCGGCCACGTTGTTTCCCATGTTGGCGCCCTGGATTATGGCTTCCAAACACAGCGCTATGCTGGTTATATCTCATCGATATCGCGGCAGGTTGGTGAGAGCTTGGAGCGATCATCACCAACGAAATCGTTTGGGCGTTTTCTCGGTACGCAACACCGTTCCCCGCATGGGGTTGGATTATGCTCCTGGTGATTATTCCACCATGGGCATGCAGGTAAGCAACCGCTTTGTAGAATCGGTCGAATGGGTATCGATTCACAGCTTTGTAAGCACGGTTTCAGCCTTGAATCTGGATACTTCGGTTTTTACATCGGCCCTCGGGTTGAATGTTCCCTTTGATCCCAAGTCCTTTGAGCGTTGGTTGCATCGCCCTCATTGGTCCGAAACCCATGCCAACGATCCCCACGCCATGGTGTACCGAACATGGTCCGGCACCCTTCGAAATTGGTTACGGTCCTCGATGGTGCCTATGCGTCACATCACACAGGTGACAGCTGGAGATACCTTCCAGCTGGGTTGGCATGTTTTGAGTACGCCGCTGCTTCCTTTTAATAGCTTGGTGCGCATCCCTTCGCTGGTTTTGGGTTCAGGATCTGTGTTACGGATTTTGGCCGGTGGTAACTTGATGGTTCACGATGTTCCGTCCTTGCCTGATTTGCCAACCAACGCCGACCGCGAAATTCGTACGCTTTCAGTGGCTTGCGATTCGGTGACGGTGGACGCGGGTTCTCGTTCGCTCGTCGAATTGGGCAGGCCATTGGGCTACCGAGGTTGGGAAAAATCCTGTGCCCGTTTTGGGGCAGGTTCTCGTTTGGTGTTACGAAGCGGGAGTCGGCTATGGATTCGGAATGGTTATCGACTTTTGATGGATAGCGGCTCGGTTTTGGAAATGTATCCCGGTGCGGTGGTGGACTTGGACGGGGATTCCTCCTTGTTGGAAATACACGGCCAAGTAATTTTGCATCCGGGTACCGTTTTTAGACCCCGAGGAGGAGGTAGGCTGTGGGTTCAAGCAAACGGTGGCAGGTCATCACGCTGGACTGTTTATCCCGGTGCATCCTTGGAAATGAGGGGTCGCCACCGTGACCACGAACGATTACGGATCAGCGGGCATTGGTCCTTGGATGAACCCCGGATGTCGATCCTGCTCGATAGCTGCCGGGTTCGCTGGATGCCTGGGGCCCTATGGTCTTGTGCTGGACCGGTTACCGTTCGTCAATGCCGATTGGGTCAAGAGCGGATCGGGGCTCGTGGTGGCGTGTGGACCCTGCAAGGAAGCGGGGATCTATCGATGGAAGAATGCGAATTGACTTTTATGCAATGCGCCTTGCGTCGCTTGAACGCTCCCATGCAACGACGGATTCGTTTGGTCGGCGTCCGTTTTGCGGGGAACGATACCGGCTTGGTGACTCATCATTCCGCGGTGGATTTAATCCATTGTCGTTTTGAAAACAACCGCATCGGTTGGAAAGCCTTTGATCTCCTTCAAATGAACAGGGCTTTTGGTTCGGCATGGTTGGCCAACGGGGTGGGGTTGGATTTGATGGGGCAGGGAGGCGCCCGATTACGTCTGCAGGAATGCCGGTTGGACTCCAACACGAATGCTTTGATGAGTTTTGGGGTGATGCGAGTGGAGGCCTTGTGCAATGAATGGACTCGTAACCAAACGGCCTGGTATGCCGGAAACACGCAGGTTTGGCTAGGGGATGGAGCGATGAATTTCTTTGGAGATAACGGTCGCGCTTTGCACATCGAAGAAGCAGATTTACTGTACCTCCGAAACGGTAACAATACATTTTCGGGGAACGGAACCGCTTTGTCGGGAATGTTGAGTGGTTTGGCCCTGCAGTACCTCTTACCCCAAGCCGGTGGGTTGTATGGTTTGGAAACCCAGGGCAACCGCATGCCTTACCAACATCCGCCTTCTCTTTCGTCGTTGTTGGATTGGGATGGGAATCCCTTGGTCATCCTTCGCGGTGTTTCTCCGTCTTCATCGGCTCTTTGCATGACCCGTCAAGCCACGGGGGGTGGTCCATCTTATTTCCGCGAAAGTAGAATTCCCTTTGTGACCCCTTGGTATCTGGATTCCTTGAACTCGATGTTGAACGGATTGAACAGAGGGGCCTTGGACCTCAACGACCCCTTGCCTGCCCATAGGCAGGCCCTGCTCCAAACATGGAATGCGACTTGCTCTTTGATGGAGGTCACCTGCCATCGCTGGAACCCATATTCCATCCCTCGCGATGCTTGGTACGGTTGGTCCTTGGAGATCATGGAATGGTGCGTTCAAGGAGGTGGGGGTTCCGAGCCTATGGTCCTAGCTGCTAGGACCCGACTCAAACAGTGGAAAGACCGATGCGGCTCCACTCCTGGAGGTCGTTTGGTGAGTTCAGCTAGCCCAATGGGTGCCTTCGAAGAATCGCATGAACTCTCTGCATGGGGCTTGGGCCCCAACCCATGGCTCCGTGGTCAAAACATTTATTGGAACCCTATCAAACCCGTAGAGGAGGATATGGTACTGACCTGGCACCCCTTGGTCTTGGGTAGGGACGGACAAACCAGCCTTACCATGCAACTTCGGCCCGGTGCCAACCCTGGTCCCGATTTGGCCCCTGGAATTTACAGGGTCGGGATCCAACGTGCGGGCAAAACGACCGTTTGGGTCCGCTGGGTGGTGGGGCCGTGATTCAAATATTGATAAGAACTTTACGCATGGACCTTACTTTTGCAGCGCTTCGTCCGGATTTGCCGGACGGAGCGCCATTTTCAACCCCCAAACCCACGATTATGCGTTTGAAATTTCCTTCCTTTATCGCTTTGGCAACCTTCCTCCTCGGCCTAGGCTTCCTGCCACAGGCCATGGGTCAGGGTTTCCCCCTGCGTTCCATCGATTCCATCCAATGGGTGCATCCCGATACGCTATTGACGGGCAAAACCTTGTCCAGATATGTGGGAGACACGGTCCGGGTTCGGGGCCTGGTGATTCTAAACCCCAGGGATCATGCCTTGAGTGCCAATTGGAAGGCGACCTACCTAGTGGATACCATGGGCTTGGCCGATGGGGTCTGGAAGGGGCTCTTGGTCCGTCTGCCCAACCTTTCCGATTCTTCGGCGGTGGGCTTTTTTAGCAATTTCCAAGTAGGGAATATCGTGGAATGCACCGGGGTGGTGGCCGAATATCAGGACGCCTCACCCAATTCCGGGGAAACCCAATTGAATTTGATTGGGGTGGCCAGTTCGGTTTTGGGTTTTGCGACCCTACCGGCACCTCGCCCTTCCTTCATGAATTTGTTCATGGTTTACGATCCCAACAACCCGGCCGTTCCTCAGCAAATCCAAAAGCCAACCGGAGAGGGTTACGAGGGCATGTATGTTCAGTTTAACAATGTTTTGGTGACCAATGTCAGCACGTTCAGTGGAGGACGGGTGAGTTGGATGCTTCGAGATGCTTCGGGTTCCGAGATCAATGTGCGGGATGCGGTCCGTTTTTTCCGCCCCCCGTTTGTGTCTTCCACGGCATCCGTTCCACCCAATCCAGGTGCTCCGGTTTTTGTACAGCAGGGCAAGGTCTTTTCGCACATGCGCGGTGTGATCACCGAAACCAATTTTGGAACCTTGTACCCTCGTTACGAAATTATTCCCCTGACGCCTTCGGATTTGGGCGCGGTCATGGCCTCTCCTCCTTTCATTAGTGGATGGAAAGCGACTCCAGCGGTCCCCAGAACTTCCAATCCGGTCACCATTGGGGCCCGTATTGTGGACTTGGATGGCTCGGTAGCCGCCGCCAAGTTGTTTTATGCTCCCGGTGTAAGCGGAGGGGTTTACGATTCCTTGCCCATGACCTTGGTAGCCCCGGATTCTTTTCAGGCGACCATTCCGGGCTCGGTTTTCACCCAGAACGGGGCGTATTACCACTATTACATCCGCGCAACCGATAACCAAAACAACAACGGGGTGCAACCCGATACCATTCAGTCCTTTGGCTTGTTTAGGGTCATGAACGGGGGCATCAACCGGGTATCCGAGATTCAGGAAACCCCGGTCGTTGGAGGCCGTTCCATCTTTGCCGATGTGGTTTTGGACAGCATGCAATTGCGGGGACGAATCATGTCCACCTTGGATCCTTCGGATTATGGTCGCATTATTTTCCAAGATGGGGTTGGTCCGTGGACCGGGATTACCCTGCGCCCCGATAACAACGGTTCCACCGATATTGATACGCGGCTTCGTGGGGACAGTATTTGGATCAAAAAAGCGTTGGTGGTGGAGGATTTTGGGATAACGACCTTGGAGGTATTGGACTACGCTTACATTGCTCCTGGCCAGCCCTACCAAGCCTTTAGGGTGCCCATTGATTCTGTTATTGCGCGCCGTTACAATTACACCGAGCCACACGAATCTTCCCTCTTGATTTTTGATTCGGTTTATGTGGTGAACCAAAACCCCGATGCTCCTTCCAATTTTGGCGAATTCAGCATCTATCCAGATTCAGCGCAGGCCAGTGGTTTGAGGGTTCGGGGGGGCGTTACCTTGTCCAGTCTCGATTTGGGCCAGAACTTCAATACCGATTCCCTGACATTCCGTCAGCGTTTGAACTTTATCCAAGGCATTTTGACCTTTAATTTCAGTAACTGGAAATTACAGCCTCGGAATCGCAGCGATGTGGACGGATTTGGGACTTCCACTGGAACATCGGTGCGTCCCTTGGGGCGTTGGGAAGAATCAGCCCTCAAAGTGTATCCCAACCCGACTGCTGACCAATTGTACCTGGAAATTCCGCTGAAAACCACCGGCGATGTGCGGATTCGGGTCATGGATGCCAGCGGAAGGACGGTTTGGTCCGATCAAAGGGTCTTGGAACCGGGTCTGGCGCCCCTAAAACTGGAAACCGGGACCTGGAATCGGGGCATGTACCTCCTCGAAGTCTTGCACAAAGACGGCTTGGGTACGGCCCGGGTGCTGATCAGTCGTCCTTAACGGGTCTTAACCCCTTCGAAGGAGGGGGGCGTATGCGCCTATTTGAAGGAGGTTAAAACCCCTTGGCACGGATTTTGTTCCTAATTTTGTCAAAACCCCTCCAAAATGGACGCCAAATTCTCTCCCAAGGTCAAGGATGTTATCGCCTTTAGCCGCGAGGAAGCGGTGCGTCTTGGCCACGATTATATCGATGCCTGTCACTTGCTCTTGGGTTTGATCCGGGAAGGGGACGGGCAGGCCATCAAAACCCTGCGTAACCTAGGTGTCCCCCTCGACAAGCTCAAAGCGGCCGTCGAAGACTCCATGCGCAACAGCGTAGAGAAGTCTGGATTGCAGGCGGATCAGATACCACTCACCAAACAGGCCGAGAAAATCCTTAAAATAACTTTTCTGGAGGCCAAGATTTTCAAGAGCGAATTGATAGGGACGGTTCATCTATTGTTATCCATTCTTCGCGAAGAGGACTGCCTGGCCAACCGGGTTTTAGAAAAATTTGACGTTACCTATGATTTGGTCAAGGAAGAAATTGACGCCATGATCGAGGGTCGGGAACGAAGTGAACCACCGCCCACAACCCGGGCTTCGTACGAAGACGCCTATGGAGAGGATGAGAAAAAGGCAGCCGGAGATCTTCCCCGTAAACCAGCCAATCCCAAAAGCAAGACCCCGGTCCTGGATAATTTTGGGCGGGATCTAGCGCAGTTGGCCGAAGAAGGTCGTTTGGACCCCATTATTGGAAGAGATGCTGAAATTGAGAGGGTTTCTCAGATTCTCAGTCGCCGCAAAAAAAACAACCCCATCTTGATTGGAGAACCGGGGGTCGGTAAAACGGCCATTGCCGAAGGTTTGGCCCTGCGAATTCATCAAAAAAAGGTCTCCCGGATTTTGTTTGATAAGCGAATTGTTACACTGGACTTATCCTCCTTGGTGGCCGGTACCAAATACCGAGGTCAGTTTGAGGAAAGGATGAAGGCCGTGATGAACGAGCTGGAGAAATCCCCCGATGTGATTCTTTTTATCGACGAGATTCATACCATGGTCGGAGCCGGCGGTGCATCGGGTTCGCTGGATGCCAGCAATATGTTCAAGCCGGCCTTGTCCCGTGGGGAGATTCAATGCATCGGGGCCACGACCTTGAATGAATACCGACAGTATATCGAAAAGGACGGGGCCTTGGACCGACGATTCCAAAAAGTCATGGTGGATCCTCCATCGCCGGAGGAGACCTTTCAAATTCTTAACAACATTCGCCAGAAGTACGAGGACCACCACCAAGTGGTTTACACCGAAGAGGCCATCAGCGCTTGTGTTAAGTTAACCGATCGATACATCACCGACCGTTTTCTGCCAGACAAGGCGATTGATGCCATGGATGAAGCAGGAGCCCGGGTTCATATCGGCAACATTCGAGTGCCCGAAGACGTGATTCGGCTGGAGGCTGCGATCGAAGAAATTCGGGAGCAAAAAAACAAAGTCGTCAAAAGTCAGCGTTACGAAGAAGCCGCCAAGCTTCGGGATAACGAAAAGCGTGTCCTGGAAGATTTGGAACAGGCCAAGCAGCGTTGGGAAGAAGAGTCCCGCAAAAGCCGCTTTACGGTCACAGAGGATCATATCGCCGAGGTGGTGGCCATGATGTCGGGGGTTCCGGTGAAACGAATTGCCCAAACCGAAGCCGAGCGCATTGGACGAATGGCCTCCGAGCTCAAGCAGCGTGTTATCGGACAGGATCGTGCGGTCGAGGCGGTTAGCAAGGCGATTCTGCGAACCAGGGCCGGGCTCAAGGATCCCCGCAAACCCATGGGGTCCTTTATCTTTTTGGGACCAACCGGGGTTGGCAAGACCGAATTGGCCAAGGAATTGGCTCGCTTCCTCTTTGATACCGAGGATGCCCTCATTCGTATTGACATGAGCGAGTACATGGAAAAATTCGCCGTATCCCGACTCGTTGGTGCCCCTCCAGGCTATGTGGGTTACGAAGAAGGGGGTCAGCTGACCGAGAAAGTCCGCCGCAAGCCCTATTCCGTTATTCTCCTGGACGAAGTTGAGAAAGCGCATCCGGATATCTTCAACCTGTTGTTGCAAGTTCTGGATGACGGCCAATTGACCGACGGAATGGGTCGCAAGGTGGATTTCAAAAACACCCTTATCATCTTGACCTCGAACATCGGTTCACGACAACTCAAAGACTTTGGCACCGGGGTTGGTTTTACCACGCCCAGCAAGGTCGAAGCCAAGGACAAAGAGAGCAACTCGGTCATCCAAGGGGCTCTGAAGAAAACCTTTTCTCCGGAATTCCTGAACCGAATTGACGATGTTATTGTCTTTAATTCGTTGGAGCGGGAAGAGTTAGCCAAAATCATTCATTTGACATTGGGTTCGGTGCTGAAGCGGATCCAAGACCTGGGTTATCAGGTTGAATTGGCTCCTTCGGCCTTGGATTTGTTAGCCGAAAAAGGCTACGACCCTCAGTTTGGTGCCAGGCCCCTCAAACGAGCCATTCAGAAATACGTCGAAGATGTGGTGGCGGAACAAATGATCAGCGGTCAACTCCAACCGGGTTCCGTCCTCAAGTTGGAGGCGGATTCCGAGGGTCAACAAATGCAGGTGACCGTGGTGGATCCTGCACCTCCACCTCGTCCACCTCGCAAAAGCAAAAGTACCCCTCCAACCGGGGAGCAGGAATGAGGTCTGCCGGTCTCGTTTCTTTTGCGGACGATGCGCAGGCGGTTCACCTTTTGCCACTGACGTATACCATGCCCCCCGAGGAAATCAGGGTGGGCATCCTGACCTTGGCCCACAAATGGGCGATGGCATGGAACCGACGTCCCTTGGCCTTGACCTTGAATTCCCGGCTATTGCCCGATCCAAAGTTGTTAGAAACGATCGCAGGCCTTCGCGATGGTCAGGGCTTGAGCTACCAGGATCGTCCTTTGTTGAGGGTTCATCGCCCCGGGGCCCAAGATGCCGGCGTTTTGGATGCAGCAGGGGTTGAATGGCTTCCTTGGATCCATGAAGCCAGCTTGGTCGATTATCCTGAAGATATTTTTTTGAAAAACGGTCGTGAAATCAAAGCCGATTTAGCCAGAATGCTAGAGTCTGGCGGGGAATGGGCCTGGCCATCTTGGGACGAGCGTGCGATTTGCGATCCTCATACAGTGGTCTACCAACCCGACCAAGTTTGGGTGCACCCGACGGCCAAGGTCAGGGCGGCGGTATTGGATGCCACCGATGGACCCATATGGGTGGGTGCCCACGCTGAAATCATGCCCGGGACCCTCGTCAAAGGCCCGATGGCTTTGGGAGAACACGCGACCCTCAAAATGGGGGCCAAAATTTACGGTGATACGACGGTAGGGCCTTATTGCAAGGTGGGGGGGGAAGTCAGCAACTCGGTTTTGCATTCCTTTTCCAACAAAGGGCACGATGGCTTTATGGGCAATTCCGTGATCGGTCGTTGGTGCAATTGGGGTGCCGACACCAACAATTCCAACCTCAAAAACAATTACGAGCCTGTCAAACTTTGGGACATCGCGGCCTCTCGCTTCCGAAGTACCGGGCTGACTTTTTGCGGCCTCGTGATGGCGGATCATGCCAAATGTGGAATCAATACCATGTTCAATACCGGAACGGTGATTGGGGTGGGGGCCAATGTTTTTGGAGGCGGTTTCGTCCGGCCTTTCGTGCCTTGTTTTGGATGGGGTGGTATTCACGGCATGGAGACTTTTCGATTTGATAAATTTTGTGAAACCACCGAACGGGTGATGCAACGCCGATCCATCGCTTTGGATGAAACAGAAAAGCAAAAGCTGAAGGAAGTTTTTGAACAAAGTGCCTACCAGCGAACCTGGGAAAAGACAGTTATTGAATGATGGTATGATGAACCAACGAACGCCCCTTGTTTTGGGCAATTGGAAAATGAACACCTTGCCCGAAGAGGGTCGACTCTTGGCTCGTCAGATGACACCCACCATCAAGGACGGCCTCCACCGAAGGGTGGACTGGGGCCTGGCCGTGCCCCTGACTCACTTGGGCCTTGTGGCAACCGAATTAAGGGGTCATGCTTTGATGGGTGCTCAGGACTGTTCCATGCACGAACGCGGTGCCTATACCGGTGAAGTTTCAGCGGCCATGCTTTCGGCCTCCGGTTGTGATTTTGCTTTGGTTGGGCACAGCGAACGCCGCCAATACCACGGTGAAACGTCGATACAGGCTGGCTTGAAAATCCGCCGCCTCCAAGAGCAGGGCATGATGGCCGTTTACTGCGTGGGCGAATCCCTGGAACAACGCCAAAGTGGAGATTACGCGACCGTTCTCCAAACCCAACTCCACGAAGGTCTTCAAGGGGAGGGTTTGTCCCTGGATTCTTCGAACCTGGTCCTGGCTTACGAACCGGTTTGGGCCATCGGCACGGGTTTGACCGCCTCCCCTGAGCAGGCCAACGAGGTGCATGCCTTGATCCGCGATTGGTTGTTACGGAATCGAGGACCCGAAGCCGCTGCCGCGGTACGCATTCTTTACGGCGGTTCGGTGAACGCATCCAACGCAGCGGATTTGTTGGCCGGTCCCGATGTGGACGGAGCCTTGGTGGGTGGTGCGTCCTTGCAGATCCGGGCCTTTGCCGATATTGTGTTATCCGCTTCTTGAGGATGCAGCCTTTTTTGGTATGGCGTATCCGGGTTAAGTCCGAGGAACAAGCGGAAGCCTTGGCTTCCGAAATGGCCGAGTGGGGTTACGATTCTTTTCAAATGCTCGAACCAACCCTTGAGGGAACGGACACGGACCAACAAGGCTGGACATTGGAAGCCTATGGGCGTAGGGGCCAGGTTCGCGAAGGATGCCAGGAATGGCTTCTGGAACAGTTTCCGGACTGGATTCTAGGCATCGAAGAACCCCAAGCCCTCGAAGAAGTGAATTGGAACAAGGAATGGGAATCCCGTTTTGAGCCTGTGTTGTTGGGAAGGCATTTTGGAATCCGCGCCCCCTTTCATGAACCATTGGAGAATGTAGCGCACGAATTAATCGTGATGCCTCGTATGTCTTTTGGTACTGGGCATCATCCCACCACCATGATGATGTGTTGGTGGTTGCTGGGAGCTCCTGCTTTGGAGGGTGTTCCGGGCGAACCCGTTCAAACCCGGTGTTGGGAAGGCATCAACAAGACTCCTTTTTTGCCGGTGGGTCTTCGTGTTTTGGATATGGGTTGTGGGACGGGAATTTTGGGAATCTTGGCGAAGCGCCTGGGGGCCGAATGGGTCTGGGGGATGGATATCGAAGAAGGATCGGCCGCCAATGCCGCCGAAAATGCGGAGCGCAACGGGGTGGAGGGCCTTTGGCAGCAAGGGGATGCCGAAACCTTGGCGTTGTCCAAAGAAGCCAAAGTCGATTTGATTTTGGCCAATATCAATCGTAACATTTTGTTGGAAGACATGCAAGTGTATGTCCAAAGCCTCAAGGAAGGCGGGCAATTGTGGCTGAGTGGCTTTTATGCCGAAGATACCGGGGTTCTTTTGGAGCGGGCCGCCGCCTTGGGTTTGGAACCCATGGCCCAGGCCGAGATGAACCGATGGACCACGCTGCTGTTGGTCCAAAGTGCCCAGAAGGAAGGCCTATGATTCAATCGCCGCTCACCCGCGAAAAAGAACAAACGCTTCCGGTTTTGCTTGAGCAAGAGGACGAAGGCGAAAAACTAGTTCTTTACAACGACGATATCAACACCTTTGATCATGTCATTCGCTGTCTGATGCACTATTGCCAACACGAGGCGGAGCAAGCCGAGCAATGCGCTTGGATTGTGCACCTCAAAGGGCGTTGCACCGTCAAACAAGGAACCTATGCCGAGTTGTTGCCGGTCCAAACCGCTCTCTGCGATCAAGGCCTGAGCGCCGCCATCGAAGGATAAGGTGCTTAAGACGAGGGCAGGGGTGGATAGTAGCCGGGTTCGGCACGGGACATCAAGCCCCAAACCGCCTCAACCACATCATCGACCGATGGTTTGCTGAAATAGTCCCCGTCCGATCCGTAAGCCGGTCGGTGGGCTTGGGCCGTCAAAGTGACCGGCGCCCAGTCCAACAACGAAAACCCGTTTTGGACTTCCAGAATTTGTTGTAACAAATAAGACGAAGCCCCGCCCGGAACATCTTCGTCCAAAATCAGGAGTCGGGATGTTTTGCGCAGCGATTGAGCGCATAGCCCGTTTACGTCGAAGGGCAGCAGGCTTTGGGCATCCACCACTTCGATCGAAATACCCATGGACTGAAGCAAATCAGCGGCTTCCATCGCAATGCGGCAACAAGACCCGTAGGTTACCAAGGTGAGGTCGCTTCCTTCCCGAAGGATTTCGGCGTGACCAGGAACCACCCGAAATTCGTGGAGGTTATCGGGTCGTTTTTCTTTGAGCCGGTAGCCGTTGAGGCATTCCACCACCAAGGCCGGTTCATCGCAATGCATCAAGGTATTGTAAAATCCGGCGGCCTGTACCATGTTTCGGGGTACCAAAACCAGCATACCCCGGAGCGAATGCAGAATCATCCCCATGGGCGATCCGGAATGCCAGATCCCTTCCAGTCGATGTCCCCTGGTTCGTACAATAAGTGGGGCTTTTTGGCCACCCGCGCTGCGGTATTGAAGGGTGGCGGCATCATCACTCAGAATTTGAAGGGCAAAGAGCAGGTAATCCAGGTATTGAATTTCGACCAGTGGGCGTAGGCCTCGCATTGCGGCTCCCAATCCTTGACCCACGATGCTCATTTCGCGGATGCCCGTATCGGTCACCCGGGATTCCCCGTGTTTTTCTTGAAGTCCCGCAAAACCCTGATTGACATCGCCAATTTTGCCGACATCCTCACCGAGTGCAAAGAAGGTCGGCTCCTTGGCCAGCCAATAATCAAAGCATTGGTTCAAAACCTCAAATCCATTGAGCTCCGGGGAGCTTTCGGAAAAGCGGGGTGGGACCGGGTTGAGGTGGTTGATCGAAGAAGACGAAAGGCTGTGCAGACCCCGATTGTAGAACACATGATGCATGCTCTCCATGCGGCTGCGCAAATTCAGCAAATTCTTGGAGGCATCCCGAATGACTGGGTTGTCGTGGTGATGAAGGTTGTTTTGGTGAGCGACCCAAAGACTGCGTCGCAGGGCCTGCATCAAGTCCCGCCGCAAGGGTTCGCGTTCGGCCTGTAGGTTGTTGATGAGGGGCTGCAAGGATGACAGGGCCGGGGAGGACGATTGGCTGAGGGCCAAGGCCAAGGCTTGCAGCCCTTGGTTCACCTCATCGAACCAGGGGGCGATGCTTTGACGAAAGGCTTGGTAGGCCCTGGTTTGGGCTTCTTTGGCTTCGGCAGCTGCTTCGGCCTCGATTTGATCCAGGAGTGCCTCGTCGGCCCATTCTTGTTCCAGCAACCAAGAACGCATGCGGACGAGTCCATCGTTTTCTTTTTCCCACTGCAGGCGTTCGGGGCTTTTGTAACGCTCATGGGATCCCGAGGTGCTGTGGCCCTGAGGCTGGGTTAATTCCGTAACATGAAACAAAACCGGCATATGATCTTCGCGGCATGCATCCGCCGCCTTCAAGTAAAGCGCGCAGAGGCGGGGGTAATCCCAACCCGGGCAGGTATAAAAGCGGAAGCCTTTGCCGTCCGGCCCGGTTCGAAATCCTTGCAGCAGGGAGCCGATGTTTTCTTTGGTGGTTTGGTAGGCGGCAGGAACCGAAATTCCATAGGCATCGTCCCAAATAGATACCATCATCGGAACCTGCAAAACCCCGGCGGCGTTGATGGTTTCCCAAAAATGCCCTTCGCTGGTGGAGGCGTTCCCGATGGTCACAAAAGAAATTTCGTTGCCGTTCACGCTGAACGGGGACTGCGATGCTTGTTCCGAATGCTGACGATACCATTTGGAGGCAAAGGCGATTCCAAGGCCCCGACCCATCTGGCCCCCGGTCGGTGAAATATCCGCCGTGGATTGGGGACCCTGGGTTAGGTCCACAAATTCACCCGATGAGTCCAACCACCGGGTGGCAAAATGCCCGTTCATGGAACGTCCCCCGGAGGCGGGTTCGTGTTCCAGGCTGGGATGCGCATACAATTGGGCAAAAAAGGCGTCCAAGGTGGTCATCCCCGTTGCCAACATAAAGGTTTGGTCCCGGTAATAGCCGGTTCGGATATCTCCCGCCTTGAAGGCTTTGGCCATGGCCAATTGGGGAAGCTCTTTACCATCCCCAAAAATCCCAAATTTGGCCTTCCCCGTGAGGACTTCTTTGCGGCCCAAAAGGCTGGCGTGGCGGCTCAGCCACCCCAAACGGTAATCGGCCAGAATTTCGCCGATGAGCTCCTCCTGATGAAGATGGGTGGAGGAGGGGGAGGTGAGGGCTAGGTCTGGGTGGTTCATGAGGAGGGGGGCGTTGAGTGAAGACGCCGGATTCAAGTCGATGCAAAGATAATTCAAGACAATTTTAGGCAGACTTTGCGTTGATTATGAGTCTGCATCTTTATTTTTGAACCTTAATCAAACATCCCACCTATGAAAACCTTTTTTTCGTTCCTGTTGACCTTGGCCTTTGCCCTCCCCGTTTTGGCTCAGACCGATACCAAAGACAAGCCCGCCATCAAGTTCAAATCCGAAAACCACGATTTTGGCAAGATTAAGGAAGGCGTTCAAGCCACCCACGAGTTTGAATTTGTGAATACGGGCAAAGGAGCTCTCATTATTTCCAATGTGGCGGCCTCTTGCGGTTGCACAACCCCCGATTGGACCCGCGAGCCCATCGCCCCCGGCAAAACCGGCAAAATCAAAGCGGTTTACAATTCCCAGGGCCGTCCCGGTCAGTTCACCAAGCAAGTGACCGTGACATCCAACGCAGCGGAAGCCACCAACGTGCTGACCATCTCAGGTCTGGTTGAGAAAGTGGAGCCCGGTGTTCCCGAAACCAAGCCTGCGGCCAGCCCCGTGACCAAACCCTAAAGTGGGACCCCCTTTTCGGGGAATCTCTCTAAATCACCTCCCAAACCCGTGTACATTTGCACGGGTTTTTTTTATGCCAAAAATTTCAGAACGCGGGCTACGAATGCCTGCATCGCCGATACGTCGGCTTGTTCCTTACGCCGAAGCTGCCAAAAGCAGCGGGACCGTGGTTTATCACCTCAACATTGGACAGCCTGATATTGCGACCGCTCCTGCTTTTTGGGACGGTATCGCGGGTTATCGCGAAAAGGTCCTCTCGTACTCTCATTCGGCTGGATTGGCGTCGTATCGCCAGGCCTACGCCCAGCAGCTCAACCAAAAGGGTTACGGACTGAGTGCCGACGATGTTTTGATCAGCACCGGTGGTTCCGAGGCTTTGGTGATGGCCATGATGGCCTGCTTTGACCCTGGGGATGAAATTCTGATCCCGGAACCTTTCTATGCCAATTACAACGGATTTGCGGCCATGGGCGGGGTTGTTCTGCGGCCTTTTACAACGTTGATCGAGGAAAATTTTGCCTTGCCCGCCGTCGAAGATCTGGCCGGGGCCGTGGGACCAAGAACCCGTGCCATCATGATCTGCAACCCCAACAATCCGACCGGGACCCTGTACAGCCGTCAGGAATTGGCAGGACTGGCCGCCTTGGCCAAAACCCATGATTTGTTCTTGATTGCGGACGAGGTTTACCGAGAATTTGTGTACGACGGCCTCGAACACGATTCGATCTTGAGCCTGGAGGGGATGGAAGAACACACCGTGGTGGTCGAAAGCACTTCCAAAATGTATTCGGCCTGCGGGGCCCGGATTGGCGCTTTGATCACCCGCAACCGGGAATTGATGGGGACGGTTCTCAAATACGCGCAGGCTCGGCTTAGTCCGCCAACCCTGGATCAGGCCGGGGCTCTATCGGCCTTGCTGCATACCGGTCGTGATTATTTTGACGGCGTACGCTCCGAATACGTTGCCCGCCGTAACACCATGGTCCAAGCCCTCAATGCCCTGCCTGGGGTTCAATGCCCTCTGCCTGGAGGGGCCTTTTATGCGGTAGCCCGTCTGCCCATTGACGATAGCGATGCGTTTTGTCAATGGATGCTGGAGCATCACCGTCACGAAGGCGCCACGGTGATGATGGCTCCGGCCACCGGTTTCTATGCCACCCCCGGCTTGGGCAAGCAAGAGGTCCGCTTGGCGTATGTGTTGGACCAGGAAAGTTTGGTGCGCGCCATGGATTGCCTCGCGACCGGCCTAGAGGCCTACCATGCCCGCGGCTAAATCGGCCTAGGCGGCCTAGATTCTCGAGGGCTATTTTTCCTCGGACCATTCACGCCTCAAAGCGTCCAGGTCCCTTTCCAGGACCTTGCACTCGTCCACCGAGGTTCCGTCGTACAATCCCCGAATACGCCCCTTGGGATCCAATAACAAAAATTGGCCCGAATGCAAAAATCCCCCCGGCGCGGTCGAATCCACCCCGGCGCTCAGCAGGTAGTATTGTTCGGCCAAGCGATGGATTTGGCTTTCGTCCCCCCTCAAGAAAAGCCAGTCCCTGCTCTGGCCAGCGACGCCGTGACGTTCGGCATAAGCGGCCAGTACATCGCGGGTATCCCGGTTGGGGTCGATGGTATAGGACAAAAAGCGGAGGCCTGGTCCGGCTTTGGGCCCTTGGACGCTGTCTTGACGGGCCCGTTGGTTCGCGTACAATCGGGCCATGTTGGCACTCATGTCCACACAAATACCGGGGCAGGACGCAAAGAAAAAATCCACAACACGAATCTGACCGCGCAGGCTGTCGCTATGAAAAGGCTGTCCGGCCTGATCTTCCAACATCAATTCGGGCAATTGCATGAACACCGTATCCTGACCGCCTTGGTCGTTGGGAACCAATTTCATAGGGCCCAAAATGGGCAGGGCATCGTAGCTGGCCATGGAGTCGGAATCGCCTTGATGGCAGGAGCTCAAAGGACCCAGGGATCCTAGGCAGATCCAAAGCAGGGCGTGAACGAAACGGATTTTCATGGGGTATTCCTTGGCTAAAAAGGGAGGGGTTTCAAAAGGGACTAATCCAGTTCAAAGACTTGGCCTCTTAGGGGGAGCTCCACGCGATAACCTTGGTTGCGCAGGTCTTGGGCCAGGTCTTCCATGCGGTCCGGTTCACCGTGCACCAAAAAGATTTGCTTCAAAACATCCTTCGAAGTTTTGGTGGCAAAATCCATCAAACCGCGATGGTCGGCATGTCCGCTGAAGATATCGGTATAACACAATTTGGCGCGGACCATCACCGTGCGCCCGTCCACGGTCACATGGCTGGCTCCGTCCGCCAATTGCCTTCCAAGGCTGCCTTCGGCCAGGTAACCAATAAAAAGAATACAGGCCTTGGGGTTTTGGAGTTGTTCCTTGAGGTGGGTATGAATCCGACCGCCGTCCAGCATGCCCGATGCCGAAACCAGAATAGAAGGCCGATAATCCGAAGCAATTTTGCGGCTTTGCCCCATGTTCTGTACAAAGCGCAGCCGTTCAAACGAGAAAACATCCCCGTACATTTTGATCATATTGCGGGCCTCCTGGCTGAGCCAATCCTCCATGTTTCGGTAGACCTCGGTGCTCAGGATGGCCATGGGTGA
Organism: Bacteroidia bacterium; assembly: GCA_049317645.1. Classification (GTDB taxonomy): domain Bacteria; phylum Bacteroidota; class Bacteroidia; order UBA7662; family UBA7662; genus SYHX01. The sequence goes on along the minus strand of JBMOHV010000019.1, from coordinate 7,401 downwards.
GTCCACAAATACAGGAACTTCCTCCGGCAAGAGGCCTTTCTCAAAAAGCTGATGCAAAATCATCAAAAAAGCCTGGGTGCGCCCCACCGAAAAAGCGGGCACGATGAGTTTGCCGCCTTCCTGGCCAAGAGCGTCGCGGATCATTCCCAGAACAACATCGGCCGCTGGCCGGGTTTCTTTGTGTTGAATGCCCCCGTAGGTGCTTTCGCAGATCAGGTAATCCACCTCCGGGAAAGGGGCGGGATCCGGCAATCCGGGGTAACCAAACCGTCCCAAATCGCCGCTAAAACCAAAGCGGGTGGTGCGGCCGCTGTCTTCAATTTCCAAGTAAACCGATACCGCACCCAGGAGGTGGGAGCAGGGAATAAAACGGAGCCGTAGGTTCTCCCGGATACGGTAGGTTTTGTTGATGCGCAAGGTGTGAAAGCCTCGAAGGCAATGCTCGGCATCCTGCTCCAGGCGATGGGCTAGTTTTTTGAAGGCTTGCTCGCCTTTTTTGCGGCCTTTGCCACGACCGTGATGGTCGCTGGCCATGCGTTTGGCCTGCAAATGGGCGCTGTCCCTCAGGAGGAGGGCGCTGAGTTCAAGGGTTGGTTCGGTGCAAAGAATTTCGCCTTTGTAGCCTTCGCGGACCAATTCTGGGAGGCGTCCGCTATGGTCCATGTGGGCATGGGTGAGGATGACCAGGTCGATCGACGTCGGTTCAAAACCAAAGAGAGGATCCTGGGAACGGGACCCCATGACCAAACCGCAATCCACCAAAACGGTAAAACCATCGGAAAAGCGAAGGAGGTGCATGCTCCCGGTCACTTGCCGTGCGGCACCCCAGGAGGTGAATTGAATCGCCATGTTCGGCAAAAATACATTAGGCTTGGGCCGAATGTGGATAAACGGGTTCGATGTCGTTGCGGGTCGTACGCGTTGCCCCGTATTTTTGTAGGAATCCGTTGCATCCGTAGTGCGCTGCCTTTGGGGGCCTTTGGGAAGAATACGACGGTCTTTAATCAAAAATGTTATGGAAATAACAGGACAAATTATTCAAATGCTGCCTGAAGTAACGGGCACGGGCCGGAGTGGAAACAGCTGGCGCAAACAGGAATTCATCCTCGAGACCAAGGGTCAATACCCCCGCAAGGTCTGTATGAGCCTTTGGGGTGACAAAATCGACCAATTCCCTTTGCAGACCGGTTCCGAAATCACGGCCTCCATTGAGGTCGAAAGCCGGGAATACAACGGTCGCTGGTACACCGATATCCGCGCATGGAAAGTGGCCGCCGCCGGCGTTGGTGGCCCCGATATGCCCCCGCCTCAATCATCCCCGATGAGCATGGGCGGTGGAGCACCGGTTCGTTCGTTGCCTTCCGAGCCGGATTATTCGGTGCAGGGCGGCGACGATATGCCCTTCTGATTCTCTTTTGGCCGCATTCCGACCCCGCGTTGCCCGCCCGCCGGCGACGTTGCCTCCCGATGAATTACCGGCTTTGCTAAGCCAAAATCCGGTTTTCGTGGTCCTCGACGTGGAAGCTACAGGAGGTAATTTCCCACCGGAGCGTATGATGGAACTGGGCATGGTTCGGATCGAAAGCGATGGTTCCCAACGTTCTTGGGAATCCTTGCTCAACCCGGAACGCGAGATTCCTCCCTTTGTCGCGGATTTGACGGGAATACGACCCGCTATGGTACGTCAGGCTCCTTTGTTTGCCGATCTGGCCTCGGAGATTGACGAATTTTCTCAGGGTGCCTGGTTGGTCGGTCATCCGGTCTCCTTTGATTATCGATACTTGTGTTATGAAATGGGACTGGCAGGGCGAACCTACAACCGTCCTCTCCTTTGCACCCAGGCCCTGGCTCGGCATTTTTTACCGGAACAGCCTTCGTATTCCTTGGGCAAACTTTGCCGCAGTTTGGGAATTCCAACCACCGGCCGTCATCGGGCTTTGGGGGATGCTTTGCTCACCACCGCCCTGTTTCGCAGGGTGATGGAGGCCGCTCTGCTCCCCAAGGTTTGGGCCTTCCTTTTCTGTTGCCTACTGGCGTCTTGCTCCGAACCACAGCGTCCAACGAGGGCCCCTTCGGACTCTGTGCAAGAATCCCGCTTCCCTGGCTTTGTCCAAAAGGCCCCGGAAGGTTCCTACCGTTTGAAAGACAGCCGGGATAACCGCCCCTTGTTGGATTTGAAATTTGTTATGGATAGCACCGGGGTTTTGTCCGCCTTTGTGAGCGCTTTTCCTGCGGGTTCGCCGTACCAGATGTCCAGCCTCTGTGATTTTTGTTCGGAGGGGACCGAGGGGCACGGCCAAAAGCTCTTGGGACAACGCCTGCTTCGTGATTTGCGTCCCGGAAGACGGGGTTGGGTTGGAGGGAATTTTCTGGACCCGGTCCGCGGTTATACGTACCTGGCCGATGTGGAGCCGGTGGGTGAAAGGGATGTGGCTGTGGTTCTGCGCATTGGTTCTCAGCGTCGATCGTATTGGTTGATCCAACAATAACCGTGGTGAACCTGTCCACGAACCGTCCCCAGGACCTGCTCCTCCAAATCAAGGGCTTGAACTTGGGTCTCAACGACGGTCCGGACTTGGTGACCGACATCCATTTGGATTTGTACAGAGGGGATGCCCTGGGACTGGCGGGAGAATCGGGATCGGGAAAGTCCTTGACCGCCTTGGCCGTTATGGGTTTGCTGGACCGCAGGCAATGGCGGGTCCGGGCCGAACAACTCCTTTGGTGGCCTCCTGCCCAAGGGGGGACCCTGTCGGAGCCCGTCAATCTTTTGACCTGCTCTCCAACGGAGGTCCGACGCCTTCGCGGGTCCTCGATGGCCATGATTTTTCAGGAACCGTTAACGGCCCTCAACCCGGTGATGCGTTGCGGGGAACAATTGGAAGAATGCTTTCGCCAGTCTTTCCCCGCGATGAAACAGGCATCCCGCCAAAAAGCTATGCGCGACGCCTTGGCCGAAGTCCAACTGAACGATATATCGCGGATGTTGAACGCCTATCCTCATCAGTTAAGCGGTGGTCAAAGGCAGCGGTGGATGATTGCGATGGCCTTGGCGGGGAATCCCTCCTTGTTGATTGCGGATGAACCCACAACGGCCCTGGACGTGGAGGTACAGGCGGGGTTGGTTTTGTTGTTACGGGATTTGCAGCGTCAACGATCCCTTAGTCTATGGTTCATTAGCCACGATCTGCCCCTGATGAGCGGTTTGGTCGATCGTGCGGCGCTGATGCACCGCGGGCACTTGGTGGAGCAGGGACCCTGCCCACAGGTGTGGAATTCCTCGGATTACCCGCGATTTGCCGCTTTGCTAAGGGCCAAACCCCAAGTCATTCCCGATTCTCCGTCCATTGCGACAACCCAGGCAGCCCCCGTTTTGGTGGCCAAAGATCTTTGTTGGACCACGACCACCGGTTTGAAAGCGGTAAATCAAGTGTCTTTTCAATTGGAGGCCGGGGAAACCTTGGGCGTGGTCGGGGGTTCCGGTTCCGGCAAAAGCAGTTTGGCCAGGATCCTCGCCGGTTTGTTGCAACCAAGCAGCGGGGAACTCACCTACAACCAACAACCCTTGTGGACCGGTGGTCGCTTTACCGACGACCCGCAAATTCGTTTGGGTATTCAAATGGTCTTCCAAGACCCTTACAGCAGCCTGAATCCGGCTCACTCTATTCAAAAAATGTTAGGCTTGGCCCTGCAACAGCGGCACCCCGAGCTCCCCGCTGCTGAATTGCTTCGCAGGGCCGGGGATTGGCTGCAAAGGGTCAAAATGGATCCGGAAAAAGCGCTTCGTCGCAGGCCGTCGGCCTTTTCGGGCGGGCAGCGTCAGCGTTTGGTTTTGGCCCGTTCCCTTTGCATGCAGCCATCTGTCTTAATTTGCGACGAATCCGTCGCCGCCTTGGATGGGATGGTTCAGGCCGAAATCCTGGACCTGCTCCGAACACTGCAGGCGGAACTCGGATTTTCCATGATTTTTATTACCCATGATTTGTCGGTAGCGGCCCATCTTTGCCATCGATTGATGGTTTTGCATCAGGGTTCGGTCTGTGAATACGGATTGACCGGCCCGGTGCTTCGTCACCCCCAAGCCTCTTATACCCAACGCCTTCTCCAATCCATTCCTCGTGTCCAAATCCACTAAGCGCCTCACCCTTCGTCAACAAGTCAACCAGACCGCGGACCAGGTCCTGGGGTGGTTTAGGAAGCAATCCGGTTCACAAGCCATTCCCGAAACCGCGGTGGCCGAAGCCCTGGGCATGACGGGTCCCTTGGAGCTGACCCTCTTGGGTCAAGCCTTGGATAAATTATGTTCCCAAAAAGTATTGGTCAAGGGCCCCAACGTATCCTACCAACTCAAGGCCTCCAAAACAGCCCCATCCCAAGCAGTGGATGGAATCATGGCACGCATCGAATTCACCCACGGTGGACTGGCCTTTGCCCGATCCTTGGAAAGGGACGAAGACTGGCCGGTACCTGCCGAGCACCAAAACCGGGCCTTGCACGGGGATACCGTACGTATTGTGTTACTTCCTAGCTGGAGCAACGACCGAAGGCGCCGAACCAAGGGCGGGGGTGGTTCACCCCAGGGTCGGGGCAAGGCTGCCGTGGTTGAAGTGGTTGAGCGTTCCCGCAAAACCTTTGTAGGGGTTGTTCGCCGCAAAGGCACGGGTTGGTATTTGGACCCCGATCTCAAAGGCAACCGACTTTGGTTCGAGTTGATCATTCCCAAGGAACAGGAAAAGGAGGAGGGCCTCAAAGCCGTCGCCACTTGGATTGACTGGCCGGATAACCGAACCGCCCCCCGCCTGCAATGGCAGGAGTGGTTGGGCCAACCGGGCGAACATGGAACCGAAATGGCTTCGATTGGCGTAGAATTTGGCTTTGACCTGCATTTTGGGGCGGATGCCTTGGAGGAAGCATCTCAGATTGACTCCGTCATACGGCCCAAAGACCTGGCCGGCCGCCGGGATTTTCGAGGTGTGCCCACCTTGACCATCGATCCCGAAGATGCCAAGGACTTTGATGATGCCTTGTCGGTGGTTCCGCTGGGTCCGGACCTCTGGGAGGTCGGGGTTCATATTGCCGATGTTTCGTATTATGTTCGGAACAAGACAGGCATCGACCGCGACGCCTCCTCCAGGGCGACCTCCGTCTACATGGTGCATCAGGTATTGCCCATGTTGCCAGAGCACCTCTCCAACCTGGTTTGTTCTTTGAGACCCAACGAAGATAAATTATGTTATTCGGTGGTCTTTCAAATTCATAGGGACGGTCAAATTCAGGACACCTGGGTTGGTCGCACCTGCATACGCTCTCAGCGTCGTTTTACCTACCGTGAAGCGCAGACGATTTTGGACCAGAAGCAGGGCGAAAAGCACGAGGAATTGCAGGCCCTGAACACCATCGCCGAGGCCTTGCGAAAACGCCGATTTGAGGGCGGGGCCATTGGATTTGAAACCGAAGAAATTCGATTCACCCTGGACGAACAGGGATTCCCTTTGGCCGCCACGATCAAAGAAAAAATCCCCACCCATGGTTTGATTGAAGAGTGGATGCTTTTGGCCAATCAAGCGGTGGCCCGCAAATTGGGGGACGCCGTCCAAGAGGGCCGGATTCCTGCCTCGGTCTATCGGATCCATGATTACCCGGACCCTGAACGATTGGCCCGTTTGGCGGCCTGGGCCGACCTTTTTGGGTATGCGCTATCGATTCGTTCCAAGAGCCAGGTGGCCGCATCCCTCAACCGCCTGATTCAGGAATCCGAAGGCAAACCAGAATCGGCCATTTTACAGCAGTTGGCGATTCGTTCCATGGCCAAAGCCGTTTATACAACCCAAAATATTGGCCATTACGGACTGGCTTTTTCGCATTACACCCACTTTACATCCCCCATCAGGCGCTACCCCGATTTGTTGGTGCATCGCCTCTTGGCTCATTTGGACGGAACCGGTGCAGGATGGTCCTACCCCGAACCGGATTTGGAAAGGCTCTGCCGATACGATAGCGAAAAAGAACGCAACGCTGCCTTCGCAGAGCGAGCAGCGGTTCGCTTCAAACAATTGCAAATGCTTAGCGGCAAGCGCGACCAGGTTTGGGAAGGTTCTGTTACATCGGTGGGAGATCAAGGCGCGTGGGTAACATTGGATTACAATCGCTGCGATGGCTTGGTTCCCATGGCTTTGTTGGATGACGATCGTTACACGTATGTCGAGGAGGAATTGGCTTTGGTGGGGAGTGGGCGCAATCGTCGCATTGGGCCTGGGCAGCGGATGACCGTCCGAATTACCAAATTGGATTTGCGTTTGAGGCGTCTGGAACTGGAACCAGCTCCGGAGGGCATCGGGCGTTGATTTCAGACGTGTACTTTTATTCCTAGCTTCAACTTGTTATGGTGCAAGACTCCTCCCAACCCTCCCCAAATTGGTCCCAGACGGCGGGCCTCTACCAAAAGGCTGTTGAACAAGGCCTTCGTAACATGGGTTGGGCCCAAGCCAGTCCCGAGGGCCTTTATCGTCCTATGGAGTACTTTTTGGGATTGGGGGGCAAGCGGCTACGCCCGGTCCTCTGCTTGACGGCCTGCGGTATGGTCGGCTCGGATCCTTACCTGGCCTTGCCTCAGGCCTTGGCGGTGGAGATTTTTCACAATTTCACCCTCTTGCACGACGATGTGATGGACCGTTCGCCACTGCGCAGGGGTCAGCCGACTGTGCACGAGCGTTACGGCATCGATGCAGCCATTCTCTCGGGGGATGCTTTGCTGATCGAAGCCTATGCCCAATTATCGAAAGCACCTGTGGGCCTACTCCCCGGCCTTCTGGCTGAATTCAACCGGGTGGCTTTGCAGGTTTGCCAGGGTCAGCAAATGGACATGGATTTCCAAAAACGTACCTCGGTTGGAATGGAGGAGTACCGCCAAATGATTGGTCTCAAAACAGCGGTGCTTTTGGGGTCTTCCCTCAAATTAGGGGCCCTGGTCGGAGGTGCCGAGCCCGCCCAAGCCAGCGCCTTGTTTCGAGTGGGGTACCTGGTGGGTTTGGCTTTTCAGGTTCAAGATGATTGGCTGGATGTGTACGGTGATCCGGAACGCTTTGGCAAACAGGTCGCCGGGGATATCAAGGCCTGCAAACATAGTTTTTTGAGGGTCATGGCCGAAAGCCGAGCCCAAAACAACCAACGTGCCACCCTGGCCCAGTCCTTTGAACGCCTCGCCTTGTTGGGTCCAAGCGGGGAAGAGGGCCCCAAACTCGACGCCGAAGTCCAAAAGGTCATCCAATGTTACAATGAATTGGGATTGGAAGAAGGAGCCCTGGCCTATCAGCACCAACTCCTGGATGAGGCCATGGCCTTGCTGGCATCCCTGCCTTTTGGTTCATCACCGGGCGCGGCTTTTTTGGCTGATTATGCCCT
>JBMOHV010000018.1:0-31688 GCA_049317645.1 Bacteroidia bacterium | reverse complement strand
CCCCGCTGAACGGATGATGCCCCCGCTGATTTAAGGTTGAATCATCAAGCGCAGGCGAATCACCGATCCATCGCGCTTGGTCAGGGTTCCCATGTACCAACCTGGGGACCAGGCAGCGGTCTCGGTCGTAAAGGACACGGCGGCGGAATCAACCCCTTCGCCCTCAAAGCTTCCAACACAAAAGTCAAGAGAACGATCCTCCATTTTGCGGCCACCAGCATCCCTCCAGACCAAACCAACATAATCCCCGGCAGGCGCCTTGATAACAACACGGTCCTTAGTTGGGTTGGGGTACAAAACAACGCCCTCCAAATTCAACGGATCCGCCAATCCAACGGCCGTATAGGTTCTACACACCGTATCGTTGGCATTGTTTGTTTGACCTGGAACAGGCCCTGTATAAGCGCAAAGTCGATGTGTTCCACCGACAGTTGGCCTCCAAAGACCTGTAAACGTGTGATGAATGGTATCGTTGGGCTGGATAGAACGAGACAAGGTATTTCCATTGACCAAAGCGCCATTCACCGCATAGGACACCAAGAAATTACTAAGAATTGAGCTGCTAAAATTCTTGATGACCACCTTCACAGTATTGTTCTGGTTAAGAACGGGATTGCTGGGTTCCAACACCTGAACAACCCCCAAATCAGGAGTGTTCGAAATGCCTGTGGTAATTTGAACACTATCAATAGCGACACCTTCCTGGGTTGCCGAAATATCCGACGTGAAGACAAAACGCAAACGAACCGAGGCTTGGTTGTTGAGAACCGTTAAGGGATGTGATGCCCGTACCCAACCATTGGACAAACCATCCCAAACGGGGCCGTTGGATGAAGAAACCGATGAAGAGGTGTACCAGTTGGTTCCGCTGCCGACGGTTCCTAACACCTGCCAAGTCAAGCCGTTGTTGATGGAATATTGAACATTGACACCATCGTAAGTGTCCTCGGTATCGTATTGGATACTAAACGATAGCGTAGCATTTTGAACTCCCGTAAAATTCAAGCAAGGCATTTGAAGGTAACTATCTTCATCATTGTTATAGGTCCCTGAAAGGCTGGTAACCCAAGCCCGCTGCCCGCTGGCTGCTGAATTAATAACGCCCCCCGTTGGCGTACCCCAGGCCCACGAACTGCTGGTGCCTCCGCTGGTCCAAAAGCCGTTGTTGCTTTCAAAATTTTGGTTGTGAGGCAAAGTAGCGATGGTCGGGATATTGGTAACATTCCCGCGGAGCGTATCGTTGGTCAAATCAGCATCCCCAACAACAGCGGTGTAAGCAAGAATATTGTACGTTCCAACCGCCGATAAATTGGCTCGGGTTGTGAACGTATAGTTCAGCGAATCCCCTGGAGCCAACGGCCCGGCCACCACTTCTTGGACAACCGGCAAATTATTGATTCGATAACGAACCGGAATATTGGACAGAGACTGCCCCCCCCTGTTTTTGATACGGATACTAACTGGAGCATTGGCCGGCAAACCACAGCTGGAGGCCGGCAAAGTCAACAAAACCAATTCCGATTCGATGGCAGGCGGATCCGATACCCTGAAATCATCAATAGCAACTCCGTCGTATTGAACAGACAAGTCCGATACAAATACAAAACGGAATTTGACACCACTCAATCCAGCAAGTCCCGTCAACGGATGCTGGGCGGTCACCCAACCCCCCGAACCCGAAGAAGGAAAACTATTTTGTGAACCACTCCAACAAACCATCCCTGTCCCGGGCCCGTTCGTCAAGGTTGTATTGTACCAATTCAAACCAAGCGTGCTATTGACCGAACCTACAACCGACCAAGACGAGCCCCCATCCACGGAGGATTGCAATTGCAGACCGTCCCAGGTACGCTCGGTATCCCACCAAATTTTGAAACGCACTTGCGGGCTAAGCGTACTGCTTAAATCCAAGCAAGGGGATTCCAAGTAACTCAACTCCGAGGCATTGTAAGGGCCATTTAGGCTGGTTGCAAAGGACTGCGTACCTGCCCCCGCTGTGTTTATTACCAGACCGGCAGGCGTCCCACGCTGCCAAGAATTGTTGGCCCCTGAAGAAGACCATCCCGTAGCAGCCCCTTCAAAATCCTCGAAATAAGGAGCCGTTCCTGCCAATGGAGAATTCAATACCGTCGTTGTAAGGGTATCGTTCAAAAGCTGACCGTCGGAAGCCAACGTCGTAAAGGCGGCCAAAGAATAAACCCCTGGCACCGAAAGATTCACCGTTCCTGGAAAGGAAAACAAAGCGGTATCACCTGGATTCAAAGTCCCCGTAAAGGACCCCGCAAAAACAGGTCCACCGGCTATGCTGTAACCCAGGCCAAAATTGCTTTGGGCCACCGAACCAAAATTGCTAACGCGAACACTCACCGTCAAAGCGCCACCCAGACCGCATCCTGAACTTGGACTAACCAATTGAACAACCCCTATATCGTTGGGTGCAGGGGTAAATTCATAGGCCCCCAAATCAGGCGAAACACTGTTTCGGGTACTACCCGTCAAGTCAGAGCCAATGCCCCCATACGGCTGGCCCAGGTTATCAAAGGCCGAAGCCCCAGGAATGGCCAAAGTAGCCGTCGCAAAAAGAGGATTGAGCGAAACAGAATTGGAATCCTTGTTATAAACAGGCCGCCAAGTCGCGAGGGTTGAGAAGGTCAACAAAGGACTGGACATGCCCACCAAAGTGGGAAGGGAGGTCTGACCAAAGGCCGGCTTCATAAACAAATTCTGATAATCCGAAGAAGAATAATAGGCGATTGAATCCGATTCAAAGACCAAAGCAGCCCACCCATTGGGAAGAATTAAGCCCGAAACAGCCTCCGCATACAAATTATTGTTACGTAATACAAGACTCCCGAAGGGCGAACCCCCACCCGACATAAAGCGATTATCGGTCAAATGGATCAAACCATAATTCAAGCCACCAGCGCCCGACATGCTCATGCAACGCACCCTGACCGTATTAAAGGCCAAAATCACCCCGTCCTTGGAATCAGGGTTGGTCGTTGACGTATCCGCAAATCCCTCAACGAGTATAGGAGAACCCAAACCAAAAGTGGACGTCGGATTAAACGAAACATTGATGGCATTGTTAAAAATCCTGGTAGGCTGGGATAGACTGTCGTTGGGATTGGTTAGACGAATTTGAGGATTAAAAATCTCCCCGTTGAAGCGATTGGAATGGACCTCGGCCGAAGAGACGTCCATCAACCAAAGAGCCGCATTCCCGTTGGGCCTTTGATTGCTAAAAACATTCCCTGCCACTAAGATTCCGCTTTGATCCGATGCATTCAATCCATCAAGATAACCTTCAAAACTATTATTAATGACCTGATTAAGGCTCATGGGCAGGCCCACGGAATTCCAAAAAATGGAGGTATAAAATCCACGAAATGCATTGTTAGAAATCACCGCGTTGGATGAATTGGATAATAACAATGCATAATTATCCCTGGTAACAAAAGCCTGAACAACGGAATCCTGAAAAATACACTGGTTCACCTGCAAAAAATCGGTTCCCACCCCTTCAATATGCGCTGTATTGAAGGAACCAATTGCTGAACCGTTCAGCCGATAGCGTCGTAGCGTCAAATTTTGAAAGGCGACGTGAGGGGTTTGGTTGAGTTTGAAGATGCTCCGCTGGTTGCCCTGCAAACTGGTATCCCCTACGAGCACAACATCGGCTGCATTTCCTGTAGCCGACGTGATGGTCAACGAGGACGATGCCGACAATCCAGGGAAAGCCCCCAGGCTGTAGGAACCCAGGTGAACGCCGCTTTGGAGCTGCAAGGTGACGGGGCCGGTGATACCCCCGCATTGCATAGCCTGAAAGGCGGCCGTCAAAGAAGGAAACGCAGCACCTGCCCCGGGACCCACACTGTAGGTTCCACCGGGTAATGCATAACACAAATTAACAGCAAATGTGTCGTTCCCTGCATTGATGTCTGGACCTGGCGAAGGGTTGTTAACCCAGGCCTTGACAAGAGCGGGCTGGTTCAAGGGCAAGGTAAGGTTGGTATTGAAGGTATGCGTGGTCGATTGACCTGTGGGCAAGGATCCTGTCCATGATTCAACAACAGGCGTTCCATTGTTCACCGAAAAACCAACACTGGCGCCGGTAATGGTATTGGCGGCATAGTTGGACAAACGCATCACCACCTGACCACTCGTTCCGCCCAAAACGGGAGATGCGGGACTCAGCAAACCGGTAGCCGCTGCATCGGTGCCTGTCAATGGCAGAAAATTCAACTGCATATTGGGCCGTTGGGTACTTTCAAAAAAACCAAAAGAACCCGCTGGTGAAGCGGTACAGGTGCCCAACGAGTCCCTGCGGAAATACAAGGTCCCGTTGTATCCAACATCGGTTTGCCGAAGAACCGAATTGCCATTGTTGACCCACGAGGTGTTATTAAAACATGTTTCGATGATCAAGTTGGTTGTGCCGTTCCAAAAGAAAGGCTGGGCAAAAACATGGGTATTCCAACCTACTACATCGGTATAAGTGGGTACGCTATAAACCTGCGTCATTCCGGAGACAAATCCGGCATTGGTGCTCAGCACCGAATCCGAAGTCGTTCCCAACGAAATAGTGAAATTTTGCAATGGAATTCCCGATGGGGTCACCACCATAAACCCAACCGAGGTCATTCCCCCACCGGATACACCCAGTGCGTTGAGCTCGGATGCCCTTATAATCATTTGGTGACGTGCGCCCCAATAAAAATTTCCGTAGGGGGCTGGATAGGTCGTAGGGGTGTTCTGAAGAGTTCCACTACCCACGGTCACCGAAATCTGGGACCAACCAAGTTGGGGGAAAATGGACCCAAAAACCATGAGGGTCAGAAACCAAAAAATGCGGGGCGAAAAGGAGCTATTTAACATAAAAGAATCATTGAATAACGCAAGATAAAACCAATAAACGGGCCAAAAATCCCTTAAAGGCGATTAAATCTCAAAAAGGCCTGCCGAGTTGCCTGAGCAACCCTTGCCAAGGCCGGATTTAGGCTTCTCTAACGATCAAAAGCCAATGGCTGAGCACCACCGCTTTCGATCCATCGACCGTCGTAATACGCCAAATGCCCGTTGAGCAGGACCCCATGCACACGGTGCGAGAAAGTAACCCCTGTCACCGGAGACCATCCGCAACGGTATTCCAAATCCTCCGCTAGTACCAAGGTGGGTTCATTCCTTAGCAACACCAAGTCAGCGGCATACCCCTCCCTCACAAAGCCCCTTTGATGAACCCCAAAGCGCAGGGCCGGGGCATGGCACATGGCCTGAACCACCCTTTCGGGCGAAAAATGGCCTTCCATTGCCAAATCCCACATCATCAACAAGCTGTGTTGTAACAATGGTCCTCCGCTGGGAGCCTCCCCATAGGGTCTGTTTTTTTCGTCAACGGTATGAGGCGCGTGATCCGTAGCGACCACGTCGATCCATCCCTCTCGAACCGCTTCGAGCAAAGCCTTGCGGTCCTCCGCGCTCTTGATGGCGGGATTCCATTTGATCCGATTCCCCAAGCGGTCGTAATCGTTTTCGTCAAACCATAAATGATGAACACAGGCCTCGGTGGTGATGGAACGAAACCCGGAAGGACCTGCCGGAACTCTCTTCTTATAATCCACTATATCAGCGACTTCCTCTTTTGTAGTGAGGTGCAAAATATGAATATCCGCCGAACAGGCCTCGGCCAATTCCCGCGCCAATCGACTGGAAACATAACAACCCTCGTGATTTCGAATGCGAGGGTGGTCGGCAGCTGTCCACGTATCACGGGGCTTGATGGCCTCGTAGGCCTTCGCAGCTTGGGCAATCACCTGGTCGTTCTCGCAATGCAAGGAAATCGGAACGCCGGGATGATGGGAATGCATTTTGCAATAAACCTCTCGAAGAATTTCGGGATGGTCCACCAACAATTCACCGGTCGAGGATCCCATAAATATTTTGACCCCCGGCACCCTCCGGTAATCGGCTTCCAAGAGATTGTTCAGGTTGTGACCGTTGGCCCCCATGTAGAAGCTGTAATTCGCCGCCGAATCCCGTGCTGCGGTGGCCATCTTCCAATCCCATGCCGCCCGATCGCAGGTCGAAGGGCTGGTATTGGGCATCTCCATGTACGATGTGACGCCGCCGCGCAGCGCGGCCCGGCTTTCGGTGCCTATGCAGCCCTTGTGGGTCAGACCCGGTTCGCGGAAATGAACCTGGTCATCCACCAAGCCCGGTAGTAGGTAGGCCCCCGCCCCTTCCAGGGTTCGATCCGCCACTTTTCGGCGATTCACCGGATCAACGGACCAAATCAGTCCGCCTCGAACCTCTACATTGACTTGACGGATTTCTCCTTCGTTGACCAACTGAACATCCCGGATTGCCAAAGTAGACATAGTGTTAATTTTGGATTTAAAGATAGAGCGATGAAATCAGAACCCAAGCGCGTGATGGAGGGCCAAGGCTCGCACGGCCCTCACCGAATGAGCGCCTTGGGCCGCCTAGTGGCCTGGTTCCTCGTTGCGATGTGTGTCGCTGGACCTATCCTGCAGGGGGCTTCCGCATCAAACACCCCCCCATGGCCTTTGGAACCAGCCCTGTACCAGCAATGGCTGCAGGCCCGCGATGCGAGAGGCTCCGGCCCTGTGGCGGCCGAAGGTCACCAGCGCATGCGCATTCTCTTGCGGGACCGGGTTCGGGTCGATTCGCTAGAGAACCTCTTTGATCGCGAAGGAACCGACGCCCAAAATCGTCTTCTGCAGACGGTTGGACTCCTGCGTCAATACAACAGCCGGATTGAACCTCTGTGGCTGGAAAGACTCACCGCATTGGGCGCTGCCTTGGGACCAGGCTCCTTGAAATCGGTGCAGTGGTATTGGATTAGCTCGCTGGGGGTCTTGGAAGCAAGCCCTACGTATTTTTTGGCCCTACTGGAGACCTACGGTGACCAAATCGAGTGGATCGAAGCCGATGCCGACCCTGGCTTTGGACCTGATCCGGTGACGTTGGGGCCCGGAGAAGGTAGGCCCGAGAGCCTTGGCGGGACCGAGCCCGGCCTACGAGTCACCCAAGCCCCCTTGATGTGGACCCGGGGTTACCGAGGCCGAGGGCGACTGGGGATGAACATCGATACCGGGGTTTGGGGGACCCATCCGGCCTTGAACAGCCGTTGGAAGGGTCTGCAGGTTCCTGCATCCCAAGCCTGGTTGGGAGCCGGCAATACGCCCACCGATTGCGGGGGAAACACCCCCCACGGAACCCATGTGATGGGCACCATGGTCGGCATGGATGCCCAAACCCAGGACACCGTGGGCATGGCGGTCCGGGCTCAATGGATTGCGGCCGGGGCCCTCTGCCCAGGCGGTTCCACCACCGCGGCCTTCCAATGGGCCTTGGACCCGGACGGGATTCCGTCGACCACTTCCGATGTACCCGATGTGATTAACAACAGTTGGGGAGCCTCCACCCAGGACAGCTCCCAATGCAACAGCCCTACCTATCTACCGATCTTCAATGCTCTCTCTGCGGCCGGACTTGCGGTGGTTTTTTCGGCAGGCAACAGCGGCTCGGGAATCTCGACCATCACCGCACCCAAGAATATCAACCTAAACGAGGTCAATGTGTTCTGCACCGGGAACGTGAGCGTAGGCTCCAATGGAAGCCTCAGCATTGCATCCTCTTCCAGCCGTGGTCCTTCCATATGCCTGAGCACAGACTCCTCCCTTTTGATCAAACCCGAGTTGGTCGCCCCGGGGACCTCGGTCCGTTCCACGGGCAACAACGGGGGTTACCTGAACCTGACCGGCACCTCCATGGCTTCGCCTCATGTATCCGGGGCCGTTCTACTCCTCAAAGAAGCCTTTCCCAACCTCCCCGGCAGCACCATCCTGAGAGGCTTGTACCAATCCGGCCTGGACCTGGGTCCCGCTGGCGAAGACAATACCTTCGGGAACGGATTTCTACAGGTGGATTCTGCTTTTCGATACCTGGCCCGTTTTCACACCCCGACCCCCCCCTACCGAGGCGCCTATAATTTGAGCCTGCAAGGACCGATTCAATCCGGCGGTTTGCTTTGTGCCGATTCGGTGCGCTTGCGTTATCGGGTGAGCAATCTGGGGGATTCGATGATCGCAGCCTATCGCCTTCGTTGCCAAATAGGGTCGGGCACTCCTTTTTGGGTGCCATTCAATCAAAACTTGGGCTCCAACCAGTCCGATACCGTGGACCTGGGCCTGCGGCCATTGCCAATAGGAGGTGCAACGGGCGCAACCCTGGTTCAGGTCCAAGTCTGGCCGGATTGGGTCGTCGATGATGACAGCACCGATAACACATTGCAGCACAACCTCAACCAACGAGCCCGCTGGTCCTTGCCGCTGCGACAGACCTTTGAGACCGGGAGCCTGGCCTCTTTGGGCTATCAAATTGTCAATCCAGACAACGGCTTGACCTGGAATTTTTCCACCACATCGGGCTTGGCCACCGGCTTTCGATCGGTCACCATGAATGGGCATGCATACACCGCCCTGGGCCAACGTGATTACCTCGAGACGGGTCGCTTTCCCATCCCGGACAGCGGCCTGGCCCTGCTTCGCTTTCGGAGGGCCTATGCTCACAATCCCCGCTACCGATCTCTACCCGTCAGCGCCTACGATTCCTTGGTGGTTTGGGCCTCCACCGACTGCGGCTTGACCTACCATCGACTCTGGACCGCTGGTGGACCCGGCTTGGGCACCACGACCCCCGATTCTCTCGCCTTTGTCCCTTTGCAAAGCCAACAATGGCGCAGGGATTCCATCGACCTCTCGGTTCTCCGTCCCGCCCAGACGGCTTATTTGCGCTTTGAATTTTTTAACCAAAACGGAAACAACCTCTATTTGGATGATCTCCAAATTTTGGTGGATTCCATGCCCCCGGTCGTTTCGTGGGATTTAACCATGAGTGGGTGCAACCCGGTCCTGGTTCAAGTTCAGGCCGATGCCGCCCTGGCCGATAGCCTTCGCTGGGTCCTACCCCAAGGCCAAACCTCCACCAACAACCAGGTCACCCTAAACCCCGGCCCAGGTACCCATACCGTCACCCTGTTTGGCTACAATGGTTACGGGGTTGATTCCTTGACCCGGAGCTTTACAGTACCATACGGGCCCGTTGCCGGTTTTTCACTTAGCAGGGATACCATCGTGCGAGGTTCTCTCCTAGGGTTACTCAACCAAAGCCAATACGGTTCCTACTATGTCTGGGATTTTGGGGATGGAACACCGAGGGTGGCTGGCTATGCGCCCCAAAAACGCTACAACCAAAACGGAATCTACCCGGTAAGCCTTTGGGTTACCGGGGCCAATCTCTGTGTAGATTCTCTCATCGACCACCGCACCGTCGTGGTCATCTCACCGAGCGGGATACGTGAATACCGCATGCAGGCACCTGGTCTCTTTCCCAATCCAGGTAACGGGATCCTCCACCTACAAGCGGGCGATGTTGAATATCCCTGGGGACTGGCAGCGCGCCTGACCGATGAAACAGGACGGGTAATCGATGGTCATTCATGGGGTCCGGAGGAATGCACCGACCCCAAAGGCCTACGCTGGGAGCTACAACCTCAAATCCCTGAGGGCTTGTATTTCCTTCAATTCAGTGACGGACGCGGAGGCAGCGCAACCTTGCGCTACATCCTACGAAAACCATAGCCTGGTAAAATATTCCATCTAGACCTCAACTTCCCCCCTAGGTCCTCAACATTCCCCCTAGACCTAGGAATGGGGCTGGGACTGGGATATTCCCCTAAGCCTGGGCCGTTGGCCCACCGAAAGCCATCGGAAAGGCGCCACCACCCATGGTTTCACCTAAATCAATTTCCCCGTGGACCTGCTCAAACTTTTCCAAGTTATCCGCCAAGGCATGCAACAAACGCTTGGCATGCTGAGGGGTCAGAATAATCCGTGATTTGACTTTCGCCTTGGGCAAACCGGGCATCATCCGCACAAAATCAACCACAAATTCTGCGTTGGAGTGCGTGATGATGGCCAGGTTACTGTAGACTCCCTCGGCCATTTGCTCGTCTAATTCAATGTTAATTTGATTATCGGGGGCTGGATTATTCTGACTCATGGTAGGACGGGCAAAAGGATGAAGGATTCAAAGACAATCGAAAACGAAGAGGTTGGTTGCGTTGTAATTGGCTAGGTCTTAGGAAGGATTGGACTCCGAAATCAACGATTCCTCGGTTTCAAATTCCTCCTTGGAGGCCATCAGGCGCTGGTACTCTTCCAAAGAGCCCACCACCATTTTTTCATAGGCCCGTATCCCGGTTCCTGCAGGAATCAAGTGACCCACAATAACATTTTCTTTGAGACCCAACAATTCGTCCACTTTACCGGCTATCGCCGCTTCGTTCAAAACCTTGGTGGTTTCCTGGAACGATGCCGCCGATATAAAGGACTTGGTACCCAACGATGCCCGGGTTATCCCTTGAAGCAGAGGCTGGGAAGTGGCTGGCAAAGCACGAACAAACTCAACCTGTTTGAGATCCTTGCGCTTTAGAGCCGAATTCTCATCCCGAACTTTGCGCATGGGCACAATATCCCCCTGACGCAGATTGTTGGAATCACCGGCATTCAAAATCAACTGCCTATCGAAAATTTCATCGTTGTTGCGCATGAAATCCTGCTTGTTAACCACTTCCTGCTCCAGGAAGGTGGTATTACCCGGATCGACGATCACGACCTTCTGCATCATCTGACGAACGATAACTTCAAAGTGCTTGTCATTGATTTTCACACCCTGCAGACGATAGACTTCCTGAATATTGTCGACCAAGTATTCCTGAACAGCTCCAGGACCCTTGATTCCGAGAATCGCGGCCGGGGTAATGGCCCCATCCGAAAGCGGATCACCTGCTTTGATAAAGTCGTTGTCCTGTACCAGTATGTGCTTGCTGAGCGGAACCAAGTACTTCTTGATTTGACCATCCTTGGACTCAACCTGAATCTCACGGTTACCCCGCTTGATTCCACCAAAGGTCACCACACCATCGATTTCGGAGACCACCGCCGGATTGGACGGATTACGGGCTTCAAAAAGTTCGGTAACGCGGGGTAGACCCCCGGTGATATCCCGTGTTTTGGTGGTCGAACGTGGGATTTTGGCCAAAATGGTGCCAGGCAAAATAACTTCCCCTTCGTTCACCTGAAGGTGGGCGCCCACCGGTAGGTTGTAGGTGCGTTGATTGTTCTTCTTGGAGTCCAAAATCTTCACCGCAGGGTTTTTGGCCTTGTCCTTGGTGTCAATAATAACTTTCTCCTTGTGGCCGGTTTGTTCGTCGGATTCCTCACGATACGTAATACCGTCCACAATATGTTCAAAATCCGCCTTGCCCTTGAATTCGGAAATAATCAAGGCATTGTACGGGTCCCAAATACAAATGAGATCGCCTTTCTTGATTTTGTCACCGGCCTTCACCGAAAGCGTTGCACCGTAAGGCAATACATTGGTCATCAAAGGCAAACGCGTTTTGAAGTCCATGATTTTGATTTCACCCGAACGGGAAACCACGGTTTCAACCGGTAGTTTTTTGTCGGAGGTTGCATTGGTGACCGTACGAACTTCGTCAAACTCAACCAAACCGTCAAACTTGGCAACCAATTGAGATTCAGTTGCGATGTTTCCGGCAACACCACCCACGTGGAATGTGCGCAGTGTCAGCTGTGTTCCGGGTTCTCCAATGGACTGAGCCGCAATAACACCCACAGCTTCACCGATTTGAACGGCGCGATTCGTCGCGAGATTTCGCCCATAACACTTAACACAAACACCGATAACCGAAGCGCAGGTCAGGACCGAACGGATCTCAACGGCCTCCACAGGCGATGCTTCAATCATTGCGGCCACAGCTTCGGTAATTTCTTCGCCCGCCGCCAACACGACCTCGTTATCCAACGGATTCACGACATCGGAAGCCGCAACACGACCTACAATACGCTCCTTGAGCGGCTCGACCACTTCCTCGTTATCCTTGAGGGCGGTGACTTCGATCCCACGCAGGGTTCCACAATCTTCCTCGTTGATGATTACATCTTGGGCCACATCGTGAAGACGACGCGTCAGATAACCGGCATCCGCCGTTTTGAGGGCGGTATCGGCCAGACCCTTACGGGCACCGTGGGTAGAGATAAAGTACTCGAGTACGTTGAGTCCTTCTTTGAAGTTGGACAAAATAGGATTCTCAATGATCTCCCCTGCACCGCCACTTTTTTGGGGCTTGGCCATCAGACCGCGCATTCCACCTAGCTGACGGATCTGCTCCTTGGAACCACGGGCCCCGGAATCCAACATCATATAAACCGAATTGAACCCTTGTTTGTCAGAGGCAATCTCTTTCATCAAGGTATCGGTAATCTTGGAATTGGTACGGGTCCAGATATCGATAACCTGATTGTAACGCTCGTTGTTGGTGATGAAACCCATGTTATAGTTACCGGTTACCTCTTCGACTTCGTGTTGAGCGGCTTCGATCAAAGTCACCTTGTTCTCTGGCACCATTACATCGTCCAGATTAAAGGAAAGACCTCCTTTGAAGGCCATTTTGAAGCCCAACTCCTTGATCTGATCCAAGAAATCAGCCGTTGTAGGAATGTCGGTTTGACGCACAATCACGCCAATCAAATCCCGAAGGGATTTTTTGGTCATCAGCTCGTTGATAAAACCAACGGCTTGGGGAATGGCACGATTAAAGAGGATGCGACCCATCGTGGAATCGACCAACTTGATGTCCAATCCACCGGCCTCGTTGCGAACATGGGTACGGACCTTGACCCATGCATGCAGAGCTACCATGCCTTCGTTGTAAGCAATGTTTGCTTCCTCTTCGGAATAGAAAACTCGACCTTCGCCCTTGATAGGATGCTCCGGCGTGGACTTCCGACCTTTGGTGATATAGTATAGACCCAAGACCATGTCCTGGGAAGGAACCGTGATAGGTGATCCGTTGGCCGGATTCAAAATATTGTGCGAAGCAAGCATCAACAATTGGGCCTCCAGAATGGCCGCATTGCCCAGCGGAACGTGCACGGCCATTTGGTCACCGTCAAAGTCCGCGTTAAAGGCCGTACAAACCAAGGGGTGGAGTTGAATCGCCTTGCCTTCAATCAATTTGGGCTGGAAAGCCTGAATACCCAAGCGGTGCAGGGTTGGGGCACGGTTCAAAAGAACGGGATGACCTTTGAGCACATTTTCCAAAATATCCCAGACCACCGGCTCTTTGCGATCGACTAATTTCTTGGCCGATTTAACCGTCTTAACAATTCCTCTCTCGATCAGTTTGCGAATCACAAATGGCTTGAACAATTCGGCCGCCATATCTTTGGGAAGACCGCATTCGTGCAATTTCAATTCAGGACCGACCACGATAACCGAACGACCCGAATAGTCAACCCGTTTTCCTAACAAATTCTGACGGAAACGACCTTGCTTGCCTTTGAGCATATCGCTCAATGACTTGAGAGCGCGGTTCCCGTCGGCCTTGACAGCATTCACTTTGCGGCTGTTGTCAAAAAGAGAATCCACGGCTTCTTGAAGCATCCGCTTCTCGTTGCGAAGGATCACATCGGGCGCTTTGATTTCCATCAAACGCTTGAGACGATTGTTCCGAATGATAACCCGGCGGTACAAATCGTTCAAATCCGATGTCGCAAAACGTCCCCCTTCCAAGGGCACCAGCGGGCGCAGTTCGGGCGGTATTACCGGAACCATGCGCACAACCATCCACTCGGGGCGGTTGATACGGTTCTCAGCATTCGATGATTTGAAAGCTTCAACGATTTTGAGGCGCTTCAAGGCATCGGTTTTGCGTTGCTGCGATGTTTCGGTCGCGGCCTGGTAACGCAATTGCGAAGAAAGTTCGTCCAAGTTAATGCGCTCCAACAAATCGCTGAGCGCTTCTGCACCCATTTTGGCTATGAACTTCTGCGGATCCCGATCGTCGAGGTGCTGGTTATCCCTTGGCAAAGAATCCAAATGATCCAGATACTCTTCCTCGGTCAGGAAATCCATTTTTTGGAGTTGACCCTCTTTGATACCAGCCTGTATAACAACGTACCGCTCGTAATAAATGATCATATCCAGCTTTTTGCTGGGCAAACCGAGCAGGTAACCGATTTTGTTGGGCAACGAACGGAAATACCAAATATGGGCAACGGGTACCACCAGTTTGATGTGCCCGATACGATCGCGACGCACCTTCTTTTCGGTGACTTCCACCCCGCAACGGTCACAAACGATGCCTTTGTAGCGAATGCGCTTGTACTTGCCGCAATGGCACTCGTAGTCCTTTACCGGACCAAAAATGCGCTCGCAGAACAAGCCACCCATTTCCGGCTTGTAGGTCCGGTAATTAATGGTTTCGGGTTTGATGATCTCCCCCTGGCTACGCTCCAAGATGGCTTCCGGCGAAGAAAGCCCGATGCGGATTTTGGTAAAATTGCTCTTGACCTTCCAATCTTTTCTAAACGACATGGGCGTTGATTAATCGAGTTGAACATCCAAACACAAACCGCGAAGCTCGTGCAACAATACATTAAAGGACTCTGGGATATTGGCCTGCGGTAGGGGATCGCCCTTCACAATAGCCTCGTAAGCTTTGGCCCGGCCCACAATATCATCCGATTTGTAGGTAAGGATTTCTTGCAAAAGATTGGAAGCACCAAAGGCCTCCAAAGCCCAAACCTCCATTTCACCAAAACGCTGTCCACCAAATTGAGCCTTACCACCCAGCGGCTGCTGCGTAATGAGTGAATACGGTCCAATGGAACGGGCGTGCATTTTGTCGTCGACCATGTGACCCAATTTGAGCATATAGATAACGCCCACGGTGGTTTTTTGGTCAAACGCCATGCCGGATTGTCCATCGTACAGCTGGGTACCTCCCAATTCGGGGATGCCGGCCTTGATGGTATAATCCTTCACCTCGTCGTAGCTGGCACCGTCAAAAATCGGAGTCGCAAATTTGACACCCAATTCTTTACCGGCCCATGCCAAAACCGATTCGTAAATCTGACCCAGGTTCATACGCGATGGTACCCCGAGCGGATTCAGAACGATATCCACCGGCTTGCCATCGGCCGTGAAAGGCATATCCTCATCCCGTACAATACGGGCGACAATTCCTTTGTTACCGTGACGACCGGCCATCTTATCACCCACCTTCAGCTTGCGCTTCTGGGCAACATAAATCTTGGCCAATTGATTGATACCGGCTGGCAATTCATCACCGACTTGAATGTTGAACTTCCGACGCTTCGCTTCACCGTTCAGCTCCGAAAGACGAAGCATGTAGTTTTTGTGAAGGCGCTCGATGAGTTCGCTTTTCTCTTTGTCGATAAGCCATCCTTTGGCATTGACTTTATCGTAATCAACCTCGTTGAAGCCTTTTCGGGTGAATTTGACACCTTTGGGGATGATTTCTTCGCCTAGTTTGTTGAAGACCCCTTGTGAAACCTTGCCTTCGGCTACTTCCATCAACTTGTCCACCAAGGTGGTACGTAGTGCGGCTGCTTCTTTGGTCAAATCCTGGTCAATGCGCTCCAGCAATAATTTCTCTTCCTGTTTACCGGATTTGTCGCGGCGAACGCGGGTAAAGAGTTTTTTGTCAATCACTACACCGGTCATCGAAGGTGGAACCCTCAACGAAGCGTCTTTGACGTCACCGGCCTTGTCACCAAAGATGGCGCGCAATAATTTCTCTTCCGGCGATGGGTCGCTTTCACCTTTGGGCGTGATTTTGCCGATGAGGATATCGCCTTCGCGGACCTCGGCACCAACACGGATCAAACCGTTCTCGTCCAAGTCTTTGGTAGCCTCCTCGGAGACATTGGGAATATCAGCGGTTAGTTCTTCTTCGCCACGCTTGGTATCGCGGACCTGCAATTCAAATTCCTCAATGTGCACCGATGTGAACCAATCTTCGCGGACAACCCGCTCAGAAATCACGATGGCATCCTCAAAGTTGTAACCCTGCCATGGCATGAAGGCCACCTTGAGGTTACGACCCAAGGCCAATTCCCCGGCCTGAGTTGCATAGCCCTCGACCAACACATCACCAGGCTGAACCTGGTCACCAACCCGCACCAAAGGCTTGTGGTTAACACAGGTGTATTGGTTGGTTTTGCGGAATTTGATGAGATTGTAGGTACGCACATCGGACTGAAAAGAAACCAGTCTGTCCTCGGAAGAACGCTCGTAACGTACCACGATGCTGTTGGCATCGACGTATTCCACCACCCCGTTGCCTTCGGCGTTGATCATGGCGCGAGAATCCCGCGCGACTTTGCCCTCCAATCCGGTACCCACAATGGGTGCCTCGGGACGAAGCAAGGGAACCGCCTGGCGTTGCATGTTCGAACCCATCAAGGCGCGGTTCGCATCATCGTGCTCCAAGAAAGGAATCAACGATGCAGCGATCCCCACAATCTGATTGGGTGCTACGTCCATGAATTCAATGGCCTTGGGGTCCACCGTTGGGAAATCCCCCATGAGACGGGCCTTGACCTGATTGGTTTTGAAATGCCCGTGGACATCGACGTCCGAACTGGCCTGGGCAATGGTCCGGTTGTCTTCGTCCTCGGCGCTCAAGAAAATAGCTTTCCAAGCTCCGGGCTCGTTTTTGTTGTCCGAAGGACTCAGGGTTACTTTGCCCCCATCCACCTTCCAGTAGGGAGTTTCGATGAAGCCCATGTTGTTCACCTTGGCGTGGGTGCACAACGACGAAATCAGACCAATGTTAGGGCCTTCAGGAGTCTCGATGGTACACAAACGTCCGTAGTGTGTGTAGTGAACATCGCGGACCTCAAAGCCAGCGCGTTCACGCGACAAACCACCGGGTCCAAGGGCGGACATTCTCCGCTTGTGGGTGATTTCGGCCAAAGGGTTGGTCTGGTCCATGAACTGGCTCAGCTGATTGGTTCCAAAGAAGGAATTAATCACCGAACTCAGGGTCCTGGCATTAATCAAATCGGTCGGGGCAAATACTTCGTTGTCCCGGATATTCATGCGCTCGCGGATTGTTCGGGCCATACGGGCCAAACCCACACCAAACTGGGCAAACAATTGCTCCCCAACCGTGCGCACGCGGCGATTGCTCAAGTGGTCAATATCATCCACATCGGCCTTGGAATTGGACAATTGGATCAAGTACTTTACGATGGCCACAATGTCATCCCGTGTCAAAACACGTACTTCCGTTGAGGTCTCCATGCCCAATTTGCGGTTGATGCGGTAGCGACCCACTTCACCCAAATCATAGCGCTTATCCGAGAAAAACAACTTCTCGATAATCTGCCGAGCTGATTCATCATCCGGCGGATCAGCGTTTCGTAATTGCTTGTAAATATGGTTCAAGGCCTCCGTCTCAGAATTGGAGATGTCCTTGTTCAAGGTATTGAAGATGATGGAGTAGTCTCCAATCAAAACATCTTCTTTGTGCAGAATAATGTTCTTAACACCGGCATCGACAATGGTGTCGATCATGAATTCCTCCAAGACGACATCCCGTTCAATCAAAATTTCGTTCCGGCTGATATTCTGTACTTCCCCGGTGGACTCGTCCACAAAATCCTCGACCCAGCTCTTCAAAACACGGGCAGCGAATCGACGACCGACAACTTTTTTGAGGGCGGCCTTGCTCACCTTCACCTCGTCGGCAAGGTCAAAAATATTCAAAATGTCTTTGTCCGATGTATAACCGATGGCCCGAAGCAAGGTTGTTACCGGAAACTTCTTTTTGCGGTCGATGTAAGCATACATGACGTTGTTGACGTCCGTTGCAAATTCGATCCAAGACCCCTTAAAAGGAATGATTCGAGCCGAATAGAGTTTCGACCCGTTGCTGTGAAGGGTTTGTCCAAAGAAGACACCGGGCGAACGGTGCAACTGCGAAACAATCACCCGCTCTGCTCCATTGATTACAAAGGTGCCCTTGGGGGTCATATAAGGAATCAAACCCAGATAAACCTCTTGTTCGATGGTCTCAAAGTCCTCGTGCTCCTTGTCGTTGCAAGAAAGACGAAGCTTGGCTTTGAGAGGAACATTGTAGGTCAAACCCCGCTCAATGCACTCCTCGATGCTGTAACGAGGTGGATCCACGAAGTAGTCGAGGAATTCCAGTACAAAGTTGTTGCGGGTATCCGATATCGGAAAGTTCTCAGCAAAGACCCGGTACAACCCGTCGTACTGACGATGTTCCGGAAGGGTCTCCAGCTGAAAAAAGTCTTTGAATGATTTGAGCTGAATGTCCAGGAAATCCGGATAATCCAGAGGATTCAGGACAGACGAAAAGGTGATGCGTCCTTCGGGGGTGGTTTTGGTGGCCAAGGGGAGGGGATTTATGAGGTATACCGAATCAAAACACAAACGGCTGTGGAAGCGAAAACCTTGTTTTCGCCCCCACAGCCCACAATGCCGGGAGGAATTACTTCACCTCAACCAGAGCACCGGCCTCTTCCAATTTGGATTTGAGGGCATCGGCTTCGTCCTTCGGACACTTTTCTTTCACGGTCTTGGGCGCACTGTCAACCAATTCTTTGGCTTCTTTGAGGCCCAGACCTGTGAGGTCTTTCACCAACTTAACGACGGCCAGTTTGTTAGCGCCGGCCTCTTTGAGGATAACGTCAAATTCGGTCTGAACAGCAGCAGCAGCAGGGGCATCGCCACCAGCAGCAGGACCTGCGAAGGCAACAGCCGCAGCAGCGGGTTCAATACCGTACTCGTCCTTGAGGATAGCGGCTAGTTCGTTCACCTCTTTGACCGTGAGGTTAACCAATTGTTCTGCGAAAGCTTTGAGATCTGCCATGATTAAAATTTTTTGGGGTTTGTTATTGAAATTGATTTTTTATAGATAGGAAACGGAAGCTCGATGGAAAAATTAAGCAGCCCTGGATTGAAGGGTTTTGACAATACCACCCAACTTGGAACCGCCTGATTGCAAAGCCGAAAGAACATTGCGAGCGGGTGACTGAAGGATACCAACCAATTCGCCGATCAATTCGTACTTGGACTTGATGTTTGTCAAAGCATCCAACTGGTTTTCACCAATATAAATCGCTGAATCAATGTAAGCGGCCTTGAGAACAGGCTTGTCGGATTCTTTGCGGAAATCTTTCAACAAGCGGGCTGGGATATTGCCCTGTTCTGCAATCAGAAGGGACGTCGAACCTTTGAGGGTAGGGAACAGTTCCTCGTAACCATCGCCGACTTGTTCCATGGCTTTGCGGAGCAAGGTGTTTTTGACGATACGAAACTCAACACCGCGCTGAAAGCAAAGTCGGCGGAACTTGTTAGTCGTCTCAACAGTTAGTGAAGAGGCATCCGCCAAGTAAAAGAAAGGGCTGGCGGCTATTTTGGTAGCGAGGCCATCAATGGCTTCACGCTTTTCAACTCTGGTCATCGCAGGGTATGGTTTAAATAAATCGTTACGGGAATTAGATGCCGGGGACGGATTTGGGTTCGATACAAATCCCCGGGCTCATGGTCGATGATAGGTAAATGCTTTTGATATAGGTTCCTTTGGCAGCCGATGGCTTGAGACGGACAATGGTCTGTAACAATTCAACGGCGTTCTCTTCCAATTGCTTGGGCGAAAAGGAAACCCGACCAATCCCAGCGTGTACAATACCAAATTTGTCAACTTTGAAGTCGATTTTACCACCCTTGACTTCCGTGACCGCTTTGGCCACATCGTCGGTCACCGTTCCGGTTTTGGGGTTGGGCATCAAGCCACGGGGACCCAAAACACGACCCAAGCGACCTACTTTGGCCATGATACCTGGCTGCGTGATGATAACATCCACATCCGTCCAACCACCTTCAATCTTGGTGATATACTCGTCCAAGCCAACGAAATCGGCACCTGCTGCTTTGGCTTCGGCTTCCTTATCGGGATTGCAGAGTACCAAAACACGGGCCACTTTACCTGTACCGTGGGGCAGGGTTACAATGCCGCGGACCATTTGATTGGCTTTGCGCGGGTCAACGCCCAGACGGATGTTAACATCCACCGATGCATCGAACTTGGTAAAAGTCACCTTCTTGACCAGTTCGCTGGCTTCGTTGAGGCGATAGGCTTTGGAGGCCTCGATCTGGCCCTGGGCCTTCTTTTGGTTTTTGGTTAGTGCAGGCACGTTAATAACGATTAGTAGGTTAAACTTCCCAAGGGGCGGTTC
Source organism: Bacteroidia bacterium (assembly GCA_049317645.1). Classification (GTDB taxonomy): domain Bacteria; phylum Bacteroidota; class Bacteroidia; order UBA7662; family UBA7662; genus SYHX01. The sequence continues at coordinate 11,502 of JBMOHV010000018.1, read as the reverse complement.
CGGTAATGGTCAAACCGAGGCTACGGGCCGTACCGGCGACCATTTTCATGGCAGACTCTATTTTGAAGGCGTTCATGTCCTGAATCTTGTCCTCCGCGATGGTTTTGACCTGCTCCCAGGTTACTTGGCCGACTTTTTTGCGGTTGGGTTCAGCTGAACCTTTGGCCACCTTCGAGGCGTCGATTAATTGAACAGCCACGGGAGGGGCTTTGACGACAAAATCAAAAGACTTATCAGCATAAACGCTGATGACCACCGGTAAAACCTTGCCGGCCTTCTCCTGGGTTCTGGCATTGAATTGCTTGCAGAATTCCATGATGTTAACACCTTTGGAACCCAAAGCAGGTCCAACCGGAGGAGCCGGATTGGCCGCTCCGCCCTTGATCTGCAACTTGATGAATGCTGTAATTTCCTTAGCCATAATGATTGCTTGTCGTAGTTGTTGTCGATTGTGTGGAGGCAGTTCGAATTAAGAAATTTTTTCGACCTGCGTAAAATTGAGCTCGATGGGGGTCCGTCTTCCAAAGATTTTGACCATCACTTTGAGCTTTTTCTTCTCTTCGTTGATTTCTTCGATGACTCCGATAAACTCGTTGAACGGACCGTCCATCACTTTGACCGATTCACCCATCCGGTAAGGATTCACCATGGTTTCGCCCTGCTCGGCCACCTGATCGGCCTTGCCAAGCATGCGGTTGATTTCGGATTCCCTCATGGGGGTTGGTTTCTCGCCACCCAAAAAGCCAATGACATTCGGGGTCTGCGTAATCACCGATGGGAGGTCCGGATTCACGGTCAAGTTGGCTTCAAGAAGGATGTAGCCCGGGAGGATATTTCGTTCTTTGATAACTTTCTTGCCGTTCTTGAGCTGCAAGACTTTCTCGAGAGGAATAAGGATCTGGGAAACCAGGTCCGACATGCCGTTGTAGGCAATCTCGGATTCCAGGCATTCCTTGGCCTTGCGTTCCTTGCCGCTAATGGCTCGAACTACGTACCACTTTAAATCCATATCCTATTCGATGTCAAACCGATGACGAATCAACCGGCGGTTTATTGAAACAAATGATAAAAAGCGCTGAGCATTGAAGAAAAGCTCACATCCATTAGGTAAATCAGCAGCGAAAGGAGCAAGGAGGCGATTAACACCACCATGAGCGAATCTTGCAACTGTTCCCATGTGGGCCAACTGACCTTGCGGAGCAGTTCCTCCCGGGATTCCTTAACGTATGCGATGAGTTTGTTCATGATTTGGGGGATTTGGGCAATCAAGCAGGCGACATTCGTTCAGCACGGGTGGAGAGACTCGAACTCCCAGCCTATGGTTTTGGAGACCATCGCTCTGCCAATTGAGCTACACCCGTATAGACGACGAAATCTCCCCGAGGGTACGGGGAGATTTCGCCGCTAACGGCCCTGTTATTAGGCGATGATTTCGGTAACCTGACCAGCACCAACGGTACGGCCGCCTTCGCGGATCGCGAAACGAAGACCTTTCTCCATGGCAATCGGAGAGATCAGTTTCACAACAACCGAGATATTGTCTCCGGGCATGACCATTTCGGTACCTTCTGGCAAAGCAATCTCGCCGGTAACGTCGGTTGTACGGAAATAGAACTGAGGGCGGTACTTGTTAAAGAAAGGAGTGTGACGACCACCTTCTTCTTTCGACAAGACATAAACCTCGGCCTTGAACTCGTGGTGAGGCTGAACGGAACCTGGCTTGCAAATAACCATACCGCGACGGATATCGGTTTTTTCGATACCGCGGAGTAGAAGACCTGTGTTGTCACCGGCTTCACCACGATCCAGGATTTTGCGGAACATCTCCACACCAGTTACGGTGGATTTGAGGTTCTCAGCGCCCATACCAATGATATCAACCGGGTCACCGGAATTGATGACACCGCGCTCGATACGACCGGTTGCAACGGTACCACGACCTGTGATCGAGAATACGTCTTCGACTGGCATCAAGAAAGGAAGTTCCGTCATACGAGGAGGAGTCTGGATATAAGAATCCACTTTTTCCATCAACTCGATAACGGTCTGAACCCACTTCGGCTCACCGTTGAGGGCACCGAGAGCAGAGCCTTGAACGACAGGGATATCATCACCTGGGAATTCGTAGAAGCTCAAAAGCTCACGGATTTCCATCTCAACAAGTTCGAGAAGCTCTGGATCATCGACCATGTCGACTTTGTTCATGAAAACAACCAGGGCAGGTACACCAACCTGACGGGCCAGCAGAATGTGCTCGCGGGTCTGGGGCATGGGTCCGTCGGTGGCCGCTACAACGATAATGGCACCGTCCATTTGGGCAGCACCCGTTACCATGTTCTTCACATAGTCGGCGTGGCCTGGACAGTCAACGTGCGCATAGTGACGGTTGGCCGTCGAATACTCAACGTGGGCAGTGTTAATGGTAATACCGCGCTCTTTTTCTTCGGGAGCGCTGTCAATGGAGTCAAAAGATCGAGCTTCTGACAAACCGGCTTCGGCCAATACCTTGGTGATAGCGGCGGTGAGGGTGGTTTTCCCGTGGTCAACGTGGCCGATGGTGCCGATGTTAACGTGGGGTTTGGAGCGGTCAAATTTTTCCTTTGCCATGGTTACGGTTTTTACGTTTGTTTTTGGGTGTTTGGGTTGGGTTGAGTTGGGTGAATAGCGGACACAATCGTTGGGACATGCATGGTGGGATGGAGCCGTTGATGAGAATTGAACTCACGACCTCTTCCTTACCAAGGAAGTGCTCTACCCCTGAGCTACAACGGCGGGAAATCTACGGCGTTTCGCTTGCGGGTTGACTGGCAACGGATTCCGAGGGAAGCGTGAATCCGCGGCAGAGCACTCCGGGACCGGCATCAGACAAGCTGAAACCGGTTGTGGAGCGGGAGACGAGGTTCGAACCCGCGACCTACAGCTTGGAAGGCTGTCGCTCTACCAACTGAGCTACTCCCGCATGGTGAAACAACAAGGTCGCCTGCTTTGGTGGGGAGAGGAGGATTCGAACCTCCGAAGGTTTCCCAACCGAGTTACAGTCGGTCCCATTTGGCCACTCTGGTATCTCCCCTTCCGAGCCTCCTGCCGGATTCGAACCAGCGACCTACTGATTACAAATCAGTTGCTCTACCAGCTGAGCTAAGGAGGCGCAGCAAGCTTAAAAGAACGACCTTCGGACCGGTCCGAAGGACCGCTAGAATAGCCCCGGCAAAGGGGGTCTTGTCAAAAGGAATGCAAAGATACGCAAAAACTTTGCTGAAAAGCTATATTCCAAAAAAATAAGGGCCTAAACGACTTAAAAGGCTTGGAGGCCGATCAGCCTTTGGGGTGAGTTTTGCGATGGATTTCTTTGAGCTTTTCAACGGACTGGTGGGTGTAGATCTGGGTCGCGGCCAAATTGGCGTGACCCAACAGGGTTTTGACCGCGTTGAGATCGGCCCCGTTGTCCAACATGTGGGTGGCAAAGCTGTGCCGCAGAACGTGGGGGCTTCGCTGAGGGACCGAAGGAACCTTCAGGAGAGCCTTTTTGACCAAATCCACCACCAATTTAGGATACATAGGGGCGCCTTTTGGGGTAAAAAACAGAGGGGACTCCGATAAAGTCGGCCCGATCTCGGCAGCCTTCTGGGCATAATGACCCAAAAGCGTGCCTAGCTCCGATGCCAGCGGCAAGAGGCGGGTCTTGGAACGCTTGCCGGTCACTCGCAGGGTCCCCTGACCTCGATCCCAGTCCATCCAACGCAATTGAATAACCTCGGCCCTTCGGAGGCCGCAACCGTAGAGGGTTTCTACCACGCAACGGTCTCGAAATTCCCAAAAATCCTCGGGCCAGGGGGCCGATGCCCAATCCTCCATTGCAGCCAAAGGAACCGCCCTGGGCAGATTGACAGGCGTTTTGGGACGCTGCAAGGCCTTGGACGGATCCGGGCCGGGGTGCAGCCCCTCCCTGAGCATGAATTTAAAATAAGTTTTGACAGTCGAAATCTTGCGGTTGATGGATCTGGGCAAAAGACCTTGCTCCATCAAGGAGACCAGCCAGGAGCGTAGATGCAAGGAGGCAGGGTGATCATCGGGACCTAACCCACAGGATTCGACCAAGAAGCGGCTGAGTTGCTCCAAATCCCGAGAATACGCCTCGAGGGTATGGACCGAAGACCGCTTTTCGAAGCGGAGATAGCGCAAAAAACTTCGGTAATCCATGATTACCGTAAAAATAGGGGAATTAGACGACGTCCGTCTGCATGATCTGCTCACGATAAACCGCTCGCAGTCGCTGCTGTCGCTTGCTGACCGAAGGCTTTTGGAAAGCCTGACGGGCACGCAGTTCTTTGAGAACCCCGGTTTTTTCGAATTTCTTCTTGAAACGCTTGAGGGCCTTGTCGACGGCTTCGTTGTCTTTGATGTCAATTTTGAGCATACCTAAATTATAAGGAAGGCAAAGATATTAGGATTCTTTGAATAATTGCCTCGCAATGACCATTTTTTGGATTTCACTGGTTCCTTCGCCAATGGTGCAGAGTTTGGAATCGCGGTAATATTTCTCCACTGGAAAATCCTTGGTGTACCCATAACCACCAAAAATCTGCACCGCTTCGGTCGCAGCCCGCACCGCCACCTCGGATGCATAGTACTTGGCCATGGCCGAAACCTTGGTCACCGGCTGCCCAGCATTTTTGAGGGCCACCGCCTGCATTGTCAACAAATGGGCGGCCTCTATCTCGGTGGCCATATCGGCCAATTTGAAGGCAATGCCCTGAAATTCTGCAATGGGCTTTCCGAATTGCTGACGTTCTCCGGCATAGCGGGTCGCAGCCTCCAAGGCCCCCCTTGCTATCCCCAATGACAAAGCAGCGATACTAATCCGCCCCCCGTCCAAGATCTTCATCGCCTGAATAAAGCCATCGCCCACCTGGCCCAGAAGATTCTCTTTGGGGACGCGGCAATTTTGAAAGATCATTTCGGTGGTCTCTGAGCAACGCATTCCTAATTTGTTTTCCTTCCTCCCCTGCAGCCATCCTTCGGTGCCGCGTTCCACAACCACCGCGGAGATGCCGTGTGAATCCAAGAGATCCCCGGTCCGTACCATGACCACCGCCACCTCGGCCGAATTCCCATGGGTTATCCAGCATTTGGCCCCGTTGAGCACCCAATGGTCGCCCCCATCCACCGCCGTTGTAAGCATCCGCAGGGCATCCGATCCGGTATTGGGCTCGGTGAGCCCCCAGGCCCCCAACCATTCCCCACTCGCTAAGCGAGGTAACCAGCGTTGCTTTTGATCTTCGTTACCAAATTGCAAAATATGCCCGGTGCACAACGAATTATGGGCAGCCATGGACAAACCAATGGAGGGATCAACCTTGGTCAATTGGACAATAGCCTCGACATACTCCTCGTATCCCAATCCTGCCCCACCGTAGGCTTCGGGCACCAAGACCCCCAACAAACCCAGGGCACCCATTTGGCCAAAGAGTTCCCTGGGGAAATGCTGACGTTCATCCCAATCCATAACGTGGGGACGAATATTGCGCTCGGCAAATTCTCGAACCGATTCGCCAATCAAACGGGTGTTATCTGAAACATTAAAATCCATGCTCAAAGGTAGAAACAAAACCCAAGCTATCGGGTCAAATAAGGGGCCAGCCGACATCGATCCAGGGAATCCAGAGCCAGAATCTCCAAGACGTCCGCCCCCCTGCTGTAAGGTCCGTGCTGGCGACGATAAGCCACCACTTTCTTGGCCAGATTCCAACCCACATAGGGATGGTCTGCCAGGCCTTCCAAATCCAATCCATTAACATCCAAAGGCTTCACGAAACCCGTATCCAGGGTTAGGTACTTTAACACAACTTCGTAGGTAAGGCTATCCATTCCGTAGACCTCCAGCAATTGTTCGGTCCTCAAAAAACCACCCAGCCTCTGACGGTAATCCGCAATACGCCGTGCCGTAGCCGCGCCGACACCACGGAGACGTCGCAGTGCCAACGTATCGGCGCTATTCAACTCCAATTGCTGACCGGGGCGAAGTTTCACAATCCGAAGGCTATCTCCCTCCCATCCCCCGGATCTCCAATTGGCCTCCTGTTTCCTCAGGTCGTGAATGGTTGCAAGGAGCGTAGGATCTGTGCTTTCCATGGGAACAAAACGGGGGGTTAACAAGCCACGCAACCAAGGCATCACCAAGATGAACAAAGAAATCCCTATCAACCCCAAGGACTCCCCTCGACCCATGGTCCACCATTCCCGCATCTTAAATCCTGGTTAACTCATGGATTCTCTGATTCTTCGGGCTGAACAGGTGATCGAAGCACCTTGAAAAGGAAATAAAGGGTAAAGAAGGTAACCGTTCCCTGGGCAAGGAGCATGGTTAGCAAAGCAGGCGTGGTCATGTCTGTAGAATATGAAATGGGTGGATAGGAACAGCTTATTATTTGTTAGGAGTCGCTTTGCCAGTGTTCATGACACGGCGTTTGTAGGCCACATACACCGCATAAGCGATGCCGGCATACAAGGCCAATAACAAAATTCGGGCGCCAACAATGTAGGGATTGCCCGGGTTCTGTATTTTGGAAACAATATCCGGTATGGAGGCCATCAAGACCGCAAAGAGAATGGCCGGCGTTATGTATTGAATGACCCATCGAAAGAAAACGGGTATACGCATATCAGCCCCTTCGTTGATTTCTTTCCACCCACGATCCATGCCAAAAACCCAGGCAAACAAAATGACCTCAAAAAAGGCAAAAACCACCAAGCTCACGGTACCGGCCCAATAATCGTATTCATCAAAAACTCCTTCGTTAAAAAAGAAAACAGTCGGTGCCCCTAGGACCAAGACTATGAGACCAAAGGCCCACGCAGATTGCCCACGTTTCCATCCAAATTCATCTCGCAAAAAGGCCATCACGGGAGTCCCCATGGCCAAAGAAGAGGTAATACCTGCAAAGAATAGCAATCCGAACCAACAAATACCGGCTACAGCCCCCATCAAGGGACCCCACTGGGTGAAGAGATAGGGCAAGGTTTTGAAGCCTAGGCCCAAGCCACCGCTTTGGGTTAATTCAACAACCCGATCAACGCCCAAATATCCAATAGCAATGGGAATCAAGATCGATGATCCCAAAACCACTTCGACAAACTCGTTCATCCATCCGGCTGACATGGCGTTGAGGGCAATGTCTTGTTTGCTGCGGACATAGGCTGCATAACATTGAATCGAACCCATGCCTACGCTCAGCGTGAAAAAGATTTGACCCGCAGCCGCCAACCACACTTTGGTATTCCAAATGCTGTCAAAATTAGGGGTCCACAGATAATTCAAACCAACTGTCCCATCCAAGATGGCCCCAAATTCCCCGGCCTTCAAGGTGATTCCTTTGTAGGCCAAGAACAAGCCAAAGAGAAGGAGCAAGGGCATCCCTACTTTGGCCGCTTTTTCAACACCTCCAGAAAGTCCCCGCGATAAAATATAGGTGTTGAGAAACAGGCACAATAGCCAGAAATAAATAGCTGTACTGGAACCACTCAACGAAATATAGGAACCAAAATAATCGGCAACTCCTTCCTGACCCATTCCGTTAAAACTGCCTTGGATGAACATCCAAACATAGTTGAGGGTCCAACTCTCCAGGTAACAATAATAGGCGGCAACGGCAATATTGGTGAAGATCCCAAAGACGCCGATATACTTCCAGATGGCCCGACCCGGATCCAATTCATGAAGGATGAAGGGGGTCGAGTGATTTCCCTTCTTGCCCCCAAATCGCCCGGTGGCCCATTCCACCCATAACAAGGGAATGCCCATCAACAAGAAACAGACCAAATAAGGAATGATAAAGGCTCCACCCCCGTTCTGAATGGCTTGGACCGGAAATCGGAGAAAATTCCCTAAACCGACCGCGTTACCGGCCATGGCCAGAATTAAACCAAGGCGAGAGCCCCAGGACTCTTGATTATTGCTCATGTTGTTTGATTTTGATTTGGTCCCATTGCTCCAAAATGAGAGCGATTCCCTGTTCGAGGGTCCGGGGATGGTAGCCCAGGTCTTTGATAGCTTTGTCAATAACAAACCCGCTTTTTAAGGGGCGGGGCGCCGCCTGCCCCAATTCGGCTGTCGTAACGGGTTGTAGCAAGGAGGCATCCAAACCGCAATAACGAGCAATGCGTTGGGACATCTCCAAAACGGACATGTATTCCCCTCCACTGATGTTGTAGAGACCGGTGGCCCGCTGCAAAGCAATGCGGATGCATCCTTCGGCCAAGTCTTCGGCCAAGGTAGGTGTCCTGTATTGGTCTGCAACAATGCGTAGGTTGCGACCTTCTTCGAGAGATTTCTTGACCCACAAGACGATGTTGGAGCGACTCATGTCGGCGGCCAAGCCGTAAACAAGGACGGTCCTAACGATACAAGACGGTCCCGTATAAGCAGCGATTTCGTGTTCGGCGTCCAATTTGGCACGGCCGTAAACACTGAGCGGAGCAGGAAGCGCATCCTCCGTGTAAGGCCCGTGCTCACCATCAAAAACAAAATCCGTGGAAAGATGCACCAGGTGCGTACCGTAGGGGGTACAAGCTTGGCAAAGGTTGCGAACAGCCAAAACATTGTGGAGATAGCAGGCATCGGGGTCCTTTTCGCAATCATCCACCTGCGTCATGGCCGCCGTGTGGATGATGGTATCGGGGCGAAAATCCCCTACAATACGGGCAACTTCCTCGGCCTGGGTGGTATCCATGCTTTGGTAAAGAAACCGACCCTCGTTGACAGCCTCGGCCAAATCGCCGGCTGGAAGTCGGGAAGGCCCCCTGCCGGTGGCCAAAACCCTCATCGAGGGATGCTGAGCAAGCGCGATTACCAACTTCTGCCCCAAGAGTCCATTGGCGCCGGTGATGAGGATTTTGGTTGACATGGTTTGCTAAGGCCCACGCAAATTAGGCAAGTTCACGCCAAAATCCGCCTTTTAACGCTTAGCAACGGGTAAAACGCCGTATTCGCTTGCGATGTTGGCCCAGTCCCTTATATTTGCGACCCGGTTTAGGCCGGAGACCGTTTGACGGTCATCGGGGTGTAGCGCAGTCCGGTTAGCGTACACGTCTGGGGGGCGTGAGGTCGGAGGTTCGAATCCTCTCACCCCGACATTCATAATTGGTCATTAAAGCCTCTTTTTGCGAAGGGGCTTTTTTGGTTGTAAATTAGACCTAACCCCACCCCAAATGTCAATGGATTTGCATAACACAACGGACCCCGAAGGCCGCCAAGCCAGCCCTGTCCTCGCAAACGGGGTCAAGAATTTTTTGATCGATATCGATGGAACGGTTTGCGAAGATGTGCCCAACGAGGAACCCGATCGGATGATCGATTGTGCTCATTTTCCAGATGCATTGGAGACCTGCAACCGCTGGTACGACGAAGGGCACGTGATTACCTTTTTTACGAGCCGCACCGAAGACCTTCGGAGTGTCACTGAATCTTGGCTAATCGGCAGGGGCTTCAAATACCACGGCCTGCTTATGAACAAGCCACGGGGTGGAAATTACCATTGGATTGACAACCATCTGGTGAGGGCAACCCGTTTTGAAGGACGCTTCACCGATTTGGTCAAGGCCACCAAAAGCATCGAGGTTTTTCGGGAAGACCTCAGCGATGAATCACCCGCTGGGTGCTAATGTGTTCCGGGGTCACCAGGCGAACAATGTAAGATCCGGCGGGGAGCTCACGCGCATCCCACATACGCTGCTGGGTCCCTGCTCGGTACCGATCGTACGATTCTCGGGCCACCAGCCGACCCAAGGGGTCCAAAACCTCCAAGGTCGCAGGCCCTGCTTGGGGCAAATAAAAGGATAGGTACGTTTCCCCCGCAAAAGGGTTGGGGCTCGGGGGGTAGAGGTGCGGATGATCCGGGCGGTAGGCCACCGGTCCATTCCCGTGAAATGGCAAAACCACCACGGTAAAGGGGCGTTGCGGCCCACGGGCATTCGGCAAAACAGGCAAAGACGATGCCGAACGATGCAATACCTCTTGGGGCGTCTTGAAGGAGCCCACAGCGCCGTCTCCATCCGTCGCAGTCAAAGCATTGGATTCGTAAACAAAGTCGTACGATGCGACCGATTGCATGGGAATAACCTGTTGCCGGTTGTGGTCCATCAAAGCCAGGGTCCAATGCGATGGCCAATTTTCGGAAAGGGTCCAACTCAAACGGTATCTCGCGCTGTTGGACACCCCTTCGCCGGCCGCCGATACCTGGAGGGGTATCGCAGTTTCCTCCAGCAAATTATCCGGAAGATGATTGATAACCAATGGCTTCTGGTGTTGAGGTGAACTCTGGCTGTACAACATCAACCAGCGATCGCTGTAGGACTCCAATTGATACGCATCGTTAAGATCCGGACCAAAAATCCCGTCCGGACCAAAGCTCACAAAGGCTGTAGCCTGCATATCTTCTCCGTCAATTTGAACCCGCACATGGGGTGGAGGTTCGGTTGATCCCGTTCGACCCACCATGGTTGAGGGTGATTCGGTGAAGGCAGACGAATTGAAGGACAAAAAAGGATTGGAAGCAGAGGCATGCACCCAAAAGGCTTGGTAAGGGGCCAATAATCCACTGCCCAAACTGGTATCAACGTTCCCCAAAGCCCCATTCCAATAGCGGTAGCCCCCGGAACCATTGCCAAAATTGGGGTCCCAAATGTAAACCGTGTTATGAATATTACCTTTGGACCAAGCCCCGGGTATATCCCAGTTAAGTGTGCCCGCCGTGGGGTTCCCTAACAAATTCCAACCTTCATCGGCGACTCCTTCGTCCAAAAAAAACCGATTCCCTCCGACCGTATCGGCGGCCGTGCTCAGAGATCGCGGGGTAAAGGTGGTCCCAAAGACAAAAGAACCCGCCCCCACCGGACCATTATCACGACCGATGGCGGTCAGGACCAAAGGCAGCGTATCCCCAAAATTCCCGGCGGGGGCTCCGGATGGTCTGGCAGCCCCTCCAAAAACATAGGCAAAATAACCCCGACCTGGCACCACGGTATCGTTGGCCGATGGCGGGAGACGCCAATTTTGGTTGGTCGTTCCGGTATCGGTTTCAGCAAACCACAATACATTGGGCTGAAGGGTCGGATACGCCGAACCCGGATAACCGGAAGTTTCCAGACTATCCAACCAATCGCCAAAAGTCGTCCCAACCGGGCTGCTGAGCAGTCGCCAACCCTTGGCACCCACCAACCTCTGCCTCACCTCCAGCAAAGGCTTGGTTTCACCAAGATTCCGAAGTCGGGCTCCGGGCTCCAGGACTAATCGACCCAAACCGTTGGTTTCCAAAGACCCGACGGCATCCAATCGAACCAAGGGCCCGGAATCCAACGTAACCGTTGCATTGTTATCAATTAAAACCCGGCGATTCCATTGCAAAACGGTACCGGCAACCGCGCTGCTGATAAGGGGTTGGTTGGGTCGCACAGGAATCCACAGATTTTCAGTAGAATCCGGGACCACCCCCCTGGACCAATTGG
>JBMOHV010000017.1:0-32279 GCA_049317645.1 Bacteroidia bacterium | reverse complement strand
ACCTGATTTGTTTGCTCCACCCCTGGAAGGCCTGTGTGCTTTGCAGCAAGCATGTGCCGACGAATGGCCGTGGTCAAGGCCTGCGCACTGCGAATATCCTCTGCCAAGTCCTCTCGATCCTTGGGTTCCGATTCTAGGGGGCCAACCGAACGAATCCATTGGGCCGTTTCCAAAAAAATTTGACGAATCAACAAGCTCTTGGAAGGAGGCAGGTCCAGACGGACCTCTCCCAACTCAACGGAGTGTTGGACAGGAGCTTTGTTGAATTTAAGCGTTGCCATGGATCAAGGGCCATGCCCGTGGATGGCGGATCCAGACTTCATAAACCTGCTCGGCCATGGCTGGGTCAACCACCCGATCGTAATCGGCTTTGCCAACCCCCACGGGCAGGGACCAAAGAATTCGTCCTCCACGATTCTTTTTGTCCTGCAAAAGATGTTCCAACACAACTTTCCAGGTAGGCCAGGTGGAGGGGTAAGTTGAAGGGCTCACATAGGGAGCAAGTAATTGAAGGTTTTCGTAACAAATCAATCCGTGATCACGGGCCAAGAGGCCGGCCGAGACCGCCAATCCAAGTTCGTAAATCATGCCCAACCAAACCGCCCTACCATGACCCAAGGAAGGGCTCAAGGCCTCCAGGGCATGGCCCATGGTATGACCAAAATTCAATAATTTTCGAGGGCCACTTTCACGGGGATCCAGGGCCACCAGATCTATTTTGACTTGAAGGGCTTGCAATAACAAATCTTGGTCGGGTGGGGTCAAAACCGGGTTGGGGGTTTGGTTCAAAGACCCGAAGTAGGCAAGGTTCCTTTGCATCAGATCCTGGCTCGCAACCAAGCCGTGTTTGATTATTTCGGCCCATCCATCCACCAAAGCATCCACGCCCAATGTTTGAAGGTAAGGGTGGTAATAGATGCGATGAGCCGGATCGTTGTAGAGTCCGACACTGTTTTTGATGCCCCCAAAATTGATGGCGCATTTGCCACCGTAAGCGGCATCCACCATGGCCAGAAGGGTGGTAGGCACCGAAACCCAGGGGATTCCTCGTTTGAACATGGCCGCGGCCATGGCACCCACATCGCTGAGGGCTCCACCTCCAAGTACCAAGAGGACCGAGGAGCCATCGGCCTGCTCCTCCATCAACCAAGCCAAAATTTGTTGCAGGGAATCCCAGGTTTTGGCACCTTCGCCGGCCTCCATGACCAAGAGGGAACCGGGAGCAATGGAACGATAGGCTTCGGCCCAGGCTTGGGTAGCCGGGTCCGCCAAATAGAAACAGTAGGTTGGGGAGGCAGACTCGACCCAGGACCTCCAGAAATCTAGGGGGTCTTGGACGAATCGGGGCGATACATGTCCAGCTGACGTTGTATGCTCTCCTGATGCATCAGTTGCAACCATTTGTTAAGAAATGAAAGATTGAGCCCCATGGACGCCCCCTCCCGATGGCGGGTTTCCAAAATTTGCTCCCAGCGTTTGGGCTGCAAGATGGGCAAGTCGTATTCTTTTTTGAGGGTGCCCAGGCGATGGCTTAATTCCAGCCTTTGGCTCATGAGTTCCAATAAATCGTGATCCAAGCGGTCCACCTCAGCCCTCAGGTCCTGGAGTTGTGCGGCCAATACCTGGTTCTCGGGGTCGTTGAAACGAAAGGTCATGCCCCCCAGGGTATCGCGTAACTGATCGGGCGTCAATTGCTGACTCGCATCGGACCAAGCATCGGAAGGACTGTGATGAACTTCCAGCATCCAACCGTCATAACACAAATCAAGTGCTATTTGAGCAAATTCAGGGACCAATTGGGCATTGCCGGTGATGTGACTGGGATCGCAATACATGGGCAAATCCGGGCGCCGTCGACGCAATTCAATGGGAATTTCCCACTGAGGCATGTTGCGGTAGGGACTGGGTTCAAAGGGAGAAAAACCGCGATGCACCAAGGCCAATTGGGTCAGGCCCCAGCGCTCCATGCGCTCGATGGCGCCCAGCCACAGTTCCAGGTCGGGGTTGATGGGGTTCTTTAGGAGCACCGGCATCCCGGTCCCAGCCAAGACTCGGCCGATTTCATCCACCAAAAAAGGATTGACCGTGGTTCTTGCACCGAGCCAGACGGCATCCACCCCGTGTAGCAGGGCTTGTTCCACCTGGGAGGGCTGGGCGACCTCGACGGCCAGACGGAGTCCCCGTCTTTGGGTCAGTTCCCTGACCCAAACCAGCCCCTCGGCCCCCACCCCTTCGAAGCGGTCCGGCCTGGTCCGTGGTTTCCAAATCCCCGCCCGCACCAAATCCGGGGCCAGAGGGGCTAGGCCGTCGAGGGTCGCCTCAAATCGTTCAGGCGTTTCGGCCGAACAGGGACCCGCCACCAAGAAGGGCCGCATGCCAAGGTCCGGCTGAGCCTTTGGGAAAAAGGGCTGCTCGGATTTCAACAAGATCGGATCCGGGTTCACCGGTACAAGGTCAGGAGGTTGCAAGGGGGCGCGTTGGTGGTGGGTAAGAAGAAAAACGGAACCAGAAACAAAAGGGTCTACCGAATTACAAAGAAACAAAGAATTAACTAACTTATTTTTGCTTCGTGCCTTTACCCCAGGAAGCCCCCCTCTATTCCCCGGCCTACAGCCGGCTGAGCCCGATCGACCTCCGACGAAAGCTTTGGCTCTTTGGGTTGATGAACCAAGGCCGAATCGTTCAAGTTCTGGGCGACCTGGCCAACCTGGCCTTGCGTTGGGGACTGCCCATACAGGGCCTGGTTCGAGCCACCATTTTCCGGCAATTCTGCGGAGGTGAAAGCCTCAACCAATGCACAAGCACCATCGAGGAACTGGCCTCTTCCTCGACCGGAAGCATCCCCGATTACTCGGTCGAAGGACAGGACAGCGAAGAAGCCATGGATCGTTGCCTTCAGACCCTGCTTGAAGGCCTCGCCTTTATAGCGCGAAACCCCCACACACCCCTCTTTGTTTTCAAGGTCAGTGGACTGGTATCATCCGCGGCCCTGCACCAACTGGCCGAGGGGCATCCCTTGAATACGCAGATCCAGGAACAAGCCCGGCTAGGCCGCGAAAGGGTCAACACCTTGCTCCAAAAGGCCCACGATCTCCAATGCCCCATCATGGTCGATGCCGAAGAAAGCTGGATCCAAGACCCCATTGACGACTGGACCATGGAGGCCATGTCGCGTTACAACAAAGACAAACCTATTGTTATCAACACCTTACAAATGTACCGGTGGGATCGCTTGGATTACCTGAAACGAGCTTTGCAACAAGCAGATGAGGAAGGGTTTGTACCTGCCTTCAAAGTGGTCCGAGGAGCCTACATGGAAAAAGAAAGAGATCGAGCTCGTTCTATGGCCTATACGGACCCTATCCAGCCCACCAAAGCCGCCACCGATCGCGATTTTAACGAGGCAACCCTCCTTTTGCTTCAACACCCCAAGGCCTTTCTGTGCCTAGGGACCCACAACCGCCCCAGCTGTGTCCTGGCTTCGGCACGAATGAATGAATTGGGCTGGTCACCGGACAACCCACGGATCCTCTACGCCCAACTCCTGGGCATGAGCGATCGTTTAACAGGCGAATTGGCCGATGCCGGTTACCGGGTGGCCAAATACCTCCCCTACGGCCCCGTCAAAGAAGTCCTGCCCTATTTATTGCGCAGGGCCAAGGAGAACTCCTCGGCCGCTGGTGAAATTTCAAGAGAATACGCCCAACTCCTTTTGGAGCAAAAAAGGCGTCGCAACCTTAACGCTGCAAGTCGAACCAATTCCGCCGACGCGTAAGGCGTAGATCCTGCAACATTTTGCCTTTGGCATTCAAGGTAAAGGTGTACGATCGATAGGTTCCAAAGGGAACCAGATTGATGCTCATTTCCCAACAATGCAAATCCCTGTAGATATTTAATACCGTTGGAGTCAGCGTTCGACTCTCCAAATCAATCCCTGAATTGTAGGCCAATTTCCATTGCTTGGTCAGGCTAAGATCCCCACTAAAAGTCAAGGCCTGTATCCATCGTTGCCCAACGGGCGCTAGGGCCTGGTAGGATAGGTTGTAATTGAAATTCAAGCGAAAAGGAACCGTCCAATCCACAAACATGCGGTAACCATACCGCTGAAAATCATCCCACAACGTTGAATCTCCCCTGTCCCGTAACAAAACGGGCCATGCGCCGGAACGAAGCGGTTGCTCAACGGTCGAGCGCCCACCCCATCCACCACTCAGGGTCAGCGATGCTTGGTTGAGTCGGAAGGGCTTCCACCAGGTATCCTCCGCCAACCAACGCTGGACCAAACGCTTGGATGAATCCCGACTGTAAACATCCCAGACCCCCGAAAACAACAAACTAAAGCGCTCACCAAATTGACTCCGTCCTCCCCACTGCACCGGCGCCATATGCAATGAATCAGCTCGAAAATTGTAGGACGAGCCCAACCGAAACGAATCAAAAATCTTGCGTCGAACCAAGACCTCTCCGCTATCGCTTCGGGTCCTCACTTTGTATTCCAAATTGTTGTCGATGCTCCAATTGAGCAGGGCCGAGGCCCCGGTCCCGGCGACACCGAAACCAAATCCGTTATACGGGCTGTAATTCAAAGTCTTACCTGTTGAATCCGCCTGAACCGTTTGATAAAACCCAAAGCGCGATGTTGTAAAATCAGGCCTCCATCCCAGGCTGATTTGCGGGTTCATCACATGACGAATGGCTGCCAGGCGACCCTTGCGGAACTGAACCAAACCATAAAGACGGGTATTCAATAAAAGGGAGGCCTGGTACTCGTAATTCCTGTAAAACCCTTGCTGGGTATCCGCCACCGCTTTGCCCAACACCGGATTGTACGCCAACACCGACCGACGATTGGTCCAACGCTCCTGGTAAGAAAATCCCGGCGTTAATTGCACATAATTAAAGAGTTTGAACGAAGAGGTACTCACTGGAATGTTATGCAGGATGCCCGCATCAAGAGACCGCAGGGCCGATGTAGGATTGAGTAGAGAATCCACCATGTTCACGGAGGACCGCAGGTTGGACTGATAAGTTAAGCCAATTTTTTCGTACCATCGTTCGCCAACAATGCTTCGTTTGGCCTTAAACGGCTGAATTCGAGCCATGTTGAGGTTCCCTTCTGGCAAATTGATCTGAACCCGACCCGTTTGGGTGTTTTGGGAATGCCGGGCTGCCAAATTGACCTGCAAGGGTTTACCGGGAAAAATCCGGCTGTAGCTCACCGATGAATTGAGCTGATTGTTCAAAAAATCCGTGGTTGAAGGCGAATTGTTACGAAGGAAATTGCTGGTACCTGCTTGGACCGAAGCCGAAAATCGACGGTACGGGTGAGCCCGCGGATCTTGACTGTGTTGCCAATTAATCATAAAGTCCCGTTGACGGCTAAAATCCTTGGCCTTGGGATCGCCCGATTGAAGATTGCTCCAATTGACGCTGAGCCGACCGGTGGATTTGTATCGTTTGTTATAACCCAAAGATGGATTGACTCTCCAACCACCGTAGGCATATAGATCCCCGCGCACGCTGAGATCGGCATGGGGGCTCAGGGGCCAATAGTATCCCCCATTTCTTAGAAAAAAACCAAATTGCGGGGAGTTCCCGTATTCCGGAAAGAGGACCCCGGCCTTTTGGCCTCTCATCAATGGAATTACCGCAAAAGGCAGACCAATGGGCAGTGGAATCCCCAAGGCGACCAATCGGGAAGGTCCGGTGACAATCCTCCGGTCCGGAATGAGCTTGGCCTTGCCCAATTCAAGGTAAAAATGCGGATGCCGGGTATCCGAGCAGGTGGTAAAAAGGGTGTTCCGAACATACATATCCCCCGATGTATCCCGCTGAACCCTTCGGCCAATGACATAGGCTTCGCCCTCGCGGGTTACAAGTTCAGAAATTTTGCCCCGACCGGCCACCAAATCGTATTCCATGGAATCAGCCACAAAGCGCTGATTGCCGTCCGCAAAAGTCGGCGTATCCACCGCGTGGCCCAGGCTGTCCGTGAGGGGCAAGGCCCGAAGTTTGCGGGTTTTCCAATTTTGATAGGCTTGACCGGATTGCAATTCCATGGTCCCAAAGCGGATTTTGACTTTGCCCACGAGATGGGCCTGCCCGGACCCAAAATCCACGGTCAAGGAATCCGCTGCTTCGTAAAAAACGGTTTCGGCCAAGGGTCCGCGTTGGGGACGGTCGTTCACCGCACCCGTATCCAATCCAGAAAAAGCAGAAGGCTTCTCCACCGTTGCAGCGCCAACTGTACGAACCGCAGCGATTGCACCCATTGCAGCCATTGCAGCAACCATTCCAACCTGAAGGGTGCGCAGCCACCCCAGGCATAGGATCTGCATGATCCACATCCCACCCCGGCCTGAAGCAAGACCCTGGCCGAGCATCCCCGGCAAACCCCTAAATTTGTGAATTATCGACAACAACGGCCAAGCGCTTGAAACCCCAAAACTAATCCCACCCGTGCCCTTCCTTAAAGCCCTTCGCTTTTTGGCCCTCGTAGCGGTCTTTTGGGGGATCCTTGTACACCCACTGGGCCTCAGAGCCTATCGCTTGCACCGGATTGTACTGGATGCCGGCCACGGGGGACATGATAGCGGATGCCGGGGCAAGGGCTCCCTCGAAAAGCTGGTCACCCTTCAGGTGGCCCAGCGGGTTGCTGAACATCTCAAAACCTTGGTTCCCGAACTCTCCATCCATTTTACCCGGAAAGACGATCGCTTTGTGGAATTGCACGAACGAGCCGCCATGGCCAACCGTCTCAACGCCGATCTCTTTGTCTCTGTTCATTGCAACAGCGGTGGATCGCAGGCCTACGGCACCGAAACCTTTACCCAAGGATTGCATGTGACCGGTGCCAACCTCAACGTAGCCAAGCGCGAAAATTCCGCCATACTTCTGGAGAGCGATTACTTGAAACGCTACGATGGTTTTAACCCCAACGACCCAACCGCCCATATCATCTTTGAGCTTTTTCAAAGCGCCTACCGCAGCCAAAGCTTGCAATTGGCCCAGTTGATCGAAGAGAAATTCACTCGCAAAGCAGGCCGCCACAGTCGCGGTGTCAAACAAGCCGGGTTTTTGGTTCTCTACCGAACCACCATGCCTGCCGTTTTGATTGAAACCGGGTTTTTGACCCATGCCCAAGAAGAAAAATTCATGAGCTCTGCCCAAGGACAGCAAGTCCTGGCCGAAGCCATTGCCGAAGCCATTGCCCGTTACCACCACCTGAACAACGAACCATGAACAAGATCCCCAAAGAAGTATGGATAGGTCTCTTTGCCACCATGGCCCTACTCCTTCTTTTTGTTGGCATCAATTTCCTCAAAGGCGATGACCTGTTCACTGGCCGTAACACCTATTACTCCATCTTGGACGATGTCAAAGGCCTCAAATCCTCGGCCCCGGTCCTCTTCAAAGGTCTCAAAGCCGGGACCGTCACCGACATCGAATTGCTACCCGAAAAGGGCTTGGTATTGGTGACCGTTGAAGTAAGCAAAAGAATCAAACTAACCCAAGGCACCGCTCTTCGATTGGTCAGCACCGATTTGTTTGATACCAAGGCCTTGCAGATTGATCCAGGCCCCAGCCAAGCCAAGGAACACAAGGACAGCGACACTTTGCCAGCTTTGATCGCGCCCAGTTTGATTGAAAATCTGGTGGGGGATTTGACGCCTCTCAAGGACAAGGTTGAAACCAGCCTGTCCAATGTGAACCGCATCCTCGAAGCCCTCCAAACCGAACAAATTCGTCAAAGCGTCGAAAACCTCAACCAGGGCACCCGTGAACTAGGCCTTATGATTCAAGAAAGCCGAGGGCCGGTCCGCCAAACCCTGCAGGATCTCAGCAGTATCTCCACTGAATTCCGCAAGGATCAACCTATGTTGCGCAAATCCCTGCAGAATCTGCAACAATTTTCGGATACATTGGCCGCTTTGAAGCTCAAGCAAACGGTCTTGCAGGCCGAAGCGGCCCTTCAGTCCACCGCCCTCCTCATGGATCAAGTTCGCAACAACCAGGGATCCTTGGGACGTTTGATGAAGGATAGCAGTCTTTATTACAACCTTGAACAAAGCGCCGGCAGTCTGGATACCCTGCTCAAAGACCTCCGCAAAAACCCGGGTCGCTACGTTCAATTTTCGGTTTTTGGCAAAAAATCCAAATAAACCCATTCATCCTTGGTCCTGCAAGCTGACCAATGGATGCTGAGCGAACCATTCTTGCCCAACTCGCTGGGCCTGCCTTAGCGAAGGCTAACCCGACGAAACAATCGCATGCCGTTGATGGAAACCGCTTCCAGCAGGTAGGTTCCAGGTGCAGTCACCGCGTCCAGTCGGTTCCAGCCCTCCTCGCCCTGACCCTGCCAAACCAACTTGCCCGTCATATCGCGAAGGATTAGCTTCGATGCCAAAGCCAAATGCACATTCAACGGGCCTTGACTGGGGTTGGGGTAACATTGCAACCAATCCTGACCCGTGTCTTCCTCCAAACCCGCCCCCAGCGTGGATAAACGGGTCATCGATGAAGCCGTTCCTTTGAGGATGGCATTGTTGGGATCCAGGCTCATACTAACCACCTGCCGCGGAATCCAAATTCGTTGCAAACCCAACGCCGGTTCAATTTGGATTAGAGTAGGCGCCTGCCCAGGGCCTGAAGTCACCAAGCCCAAGGGGACTTTGTTGCGAAAAACCGGCGTCACGGTTGGGGCCGAGGCGGTTTGACTGGTTTGAACCCATAACACCGAATCCCTCCAATTCCAACGCACATCGTAGGTGGGATGCCCCTCCCCGTAAACCCAGTCCTGAAAAAAGTCAGCGAGTGGCGCCCCTGTGTATTGTTCCATGATCTGACGAAACTCATCGGTCGTGGCTACGGAATGGCGCTTGGTATTCAAGTATTGCCGAACACCCCCAAAAAACAAAGAGTCGTTGTCGATTTCGTTCCGAAGCATGTGCAAAACCGCTGCTCCCTTTTTGTAGGTAAGCGAGGATGAGAATATTCGGTTCACATTGCTTACGCCAGAAGCCGGCACATACACCGAACCGGTGGTCGCTGAACGGGCACTGTTATGGGTGTTCGTCATCCAATCCGATGCGGATGCTTGTGATATAACATATTGACGATGAAGGTATTCCCCGTACGAAGCCCAGCCCTCGTTCAGCCAAATATCGTTCCAGGTTGCACAGGTCACCATGTCCCCAAACCATTGGTGGGCTAATTCGTGGGCTATCAAATCCATCCCAAAACTGCCCATGGTGCTCATGGTCTGGTGTTCCATCCCGCCTCCCAAGGGGGCCATCATGTGACCGTATTTCTCGTTGCTAAAAGGATACAAAACAAAGAGATTGGAAAAATTTTCAATCATAGGGCCGGTGCTGTTCAGGGCCGTGCGGTTAAAATTCAAGCAAGAAGTCCCGGAGGAATTGTTGGCGTTGTAAATCCAATGTTGGATTAACAAAGAATCCCCGCCCATAGCGGCCGGATAGGCCCAGCTTAGGTGCTCGGTATAGTTGGTAACCGCAAAGGCCATCAGGTAAAAAGCCATGGGGTAACGGCTTCTCCACTTGTACTTCATGCGGTTGCCGCTCAGGGTATCCACCCCCACCAAAAGGCCTGTCGAAGCCACCTTGTTGGGCGACACGCTGGTTCCGTCAAAAAAAACCGAGTCTATTTTGTCCGCCAGATCTTGTTTGCATGGAAACCAATCCGGGGCCGAGAATGGCTCGGAAAGGGTCCATGTAACATTGGCTCCCCAGGTCGGTGACTGGGCGCTGGTAACCCCGCTAAAAAAACCGGAACTGGGTGGGGTCCCCCGGTAATAAACCCGGCAAGTCACCGCCATTCCGGCATCCAGGTTGGAGACCAAGGGTATGCGCACCACATGATTCAGGCGGGATAGTGAGGCCGGCAAATAGGTGGTATTGTTCAAACGAACCGAGTCCACGGTCATAAAATCTCGGAGCTCAAACCAAAAAGTGTCCATCACCGGGGAGGTGACCACCGATTTGAACATAACATCCCCACCAACGGTGGTCGAGGTATTGGTGACATCCAGGTTAAAATGATAATGATGAATATCGTAGGTATCCGCCCCCCGATTCAGGGCTGAACTTCGCTGAGCCGCTTGATTCAAGCGTCGAAATCCCGCTTGTCGCTCTTTGAGGGCGGCACAACCGTGTTCATCGGTTTTGTGATCCGAAGCCTTGGAGACCATGGAGAGCAGGCAAAGGGCGAAAAGAGCCCCTCTAAAAGCAGAATTTAGGAGGATTTTGGGCATGGTTGGGATGGAATACGTGGACGATGGAGTTCAAAAATAGGATATTTTGGCTAAACGGCCCCGCTATCCACTTGTTGAGCCTGGTGCAAAGCCCAAAAACGGCCCTTCAATTCCAACAAGTCGTTGTAGGTGCCGGATTCTACCACCACGCCCCCTTCCAAAACAACAATGCGATGCGCAAAACGAAGGGTGGATAAACGATGGGCAATCAGGAGGGCATTCCTTCCTTGGACAAAAGATTCGATGCCCCGTTGAACCATGGCTTCGGTCTTGGAATCGATCGATGCCGTGGCCTCATCCAAGATCAAAAGATCCGGGTCCAGGACCATGGCCCTCATCAAGGCCACCAACTGACGCTGACCGGCCGAAAGAAGCAAACCCCGTTCACCAACCGGCGTATCAAGCCCTTGGGGTAGCTTTTCCAAAAATTCTTCCAAGTTCCACGAACGAATCCGCGATTCCACGGTGGGTCCGTCCAAGCCGGTATTAAGCAAAGCAATGTTATCAAGCACCGTGCCGTTGATCAAAAACAATTCCTGAGGCACATAGACCATTCGATGACGCAATTCTTGAAGAGGATAGGTCTCCAAATTCCGCCCATTGATTTCAATGCGGCCGCTGTTGGCATCGTAAAATCGAACGAGCAATTGGGCCAGGGTGGATTTGCCACAGCCACTTCCACCGACCACCGCCACCACCTCGCCTTGGTTAAGTTCTAGATTCAATCCCCGAAGGACCGGGCGCTCGGGATCGTAACCAAAATACAGATCGCTTATTTTGACATGCAAGCCACGACGTCCATTCTCTGCCTTGGGGAGCCCCGTCCCAGTCGACTCAACCCGCACCTGAACTTCGACATCTTCTTCCATCAAAGCAAAAACCCTGGAAGCCGCTATAACCCCCATTTGCAAAGAGTTGAATTTGTCAGCCAAAAGTCGAAGCGGCCTAAATAACTGGTTGATATACACCAAAAAAGCCACCAAAACGCCCGGAGAAACGTCACCGCTTTGCACCCGGACGGCCCCGTACCAAACCATAAGACCCATCGCCGCTGCGGTCAAGACCTCGACCACGGGAAAAAAAACCGAGTAGTACCAAATGCCGTCCAGATGGGCCTTGGTCAAACGTGCATTCTCCTCTGCAAAGGCTTGGTTCTCTCTTTTTTCCCGGTCAAAGAGCGGGACCAACAACAGATTGCTCAATCGCTCCGCCAAAAATGCGTTGAGCCTAGCCGTATTGGCCCGCACCGATGTAAAGGAGCCATGGACTTTTTCTTTGAACCACCAAGTGGACCGTAACAACAAAGGCATCACCAAGAGACTGACTACGCTCAGCTGCCAATCCGTGCTGAACATCACCACCAAGACCACCACCAGTTGAAGGACATCCCCCGCCATAGTCAAGAAGCCTTGGGCAAAGAGTTCAGCGATTGCTTCCAAGTCGTTGATCACCCTGCTGGCCAAGGAACCCACCGGCCTCGCTTCATAAAATCCGGGACGGTAGCGACTGAGCTTGGTATAAAGGCTTTGGCGCAAATCCAGAACCACCGATTGTCCCAACTGAACGCTGAGGTAACCAAACCCGTAACGGAGCAGGGATTCCAACACGAGCAGTCCCAAAATGAGCCAACCCAACCCGGCCAAAGCATCCAGATCGCCGGTGCGCATCGGGCCATCAACGGCCTGTTGAATATACCAGGGCCGCAGCGGGGCCATCCCTGCCAGAACCACGGCCAAAACAACGGTCACCGCCACCAAGCCGCGGTATTGCAACATCGCCTGCAACAGGCGACGGGTGGGAGGCCAGAGGCCCTGAGCCCCTCCTTTTGGGTTGGATTTGGTTGGATTCATGGCTGGAGCAAGGGCGGTGCGACCCCAAAGAGCGGTTGATCCAACAGACCCTTGGGGTATTCTACCTGTTCCAAATAGAGCCCGTGAGCGGGTGCCGAAGTCCCGGCCGCCGAACGATTGGCTTCTTGAATCAACTGCTCCATGAGGTGTGCCTCGCGGTAGCCCCTTCCGACCTCCATCAGGGTTCCGACCACGGCCCGAACCATGTTTCGGAGAAATCGATTGGCCTGCAAAGTCAGGCAAGCCTCGCCAGGAGCAGGAAACGTCCATTCGGCCCTTCGCAGTTCACAGAAGTTATGCTTTTGACCCCCGCCACTGCGGGCAAAAGCCCCAAAATCCCGAGTACCCGGCAAAGCCTTGGTGGCACTGATCACGGCCTCCCAATCGGGTTGGGCAGGAAGCCACCACGAGCGCCCCGCCAAAAAAGGGTCCTTGGTCCAATGAATCCGGTATCGATAGGTTCTTGACAAAGCCGAAAAGCGGGCGTGCAGGGTATCCGGTACCCCAATCACCGCATGCAATGCCAGGTCCGGAGGTAGCATCCGGTTAAGACGCGCTAACCAGACTTCCGGATTCGCTTCCCAGGGCCATGCTTCCCCCTCTTTGAAGTCCCAATGGGCATAAAAACAAGTGGCATGTACCCCGGTATCGGTTCGTCCCTGTCCGGTTAAAAACACATCTTGTCTGGTGTAAACCGACAAGGCTTTTTCGAGGGTTTCCTGAACGGTGATTGCGTTCGGTTGTTTTTGCCAGCCATGGTAGGCGCCTCCATTGTAGGATAAATGCAAAAAGAAGCGAGGCACCGAATCGAAACTTTAGCGCTTAACGACAAGCTTCGACCACCAACGCCAGACCCTGCCCGACCCCAACGCACATGGTCGCCAACCCATAGGGTGAGCTCTGCGGGTAGCGGTGCAAGGCATGCACCAAGGTCGTGGTAATCCGAGCCCCCGAGCAACCCAAGGGATGGCCCAATGCAATGGCCCCTCCATGAACATTGACTCGTTCCATGGGCAAATCCAATTCGCGTTGGCAGGCCAAGGCCTGCGATGCAAAAGCTTCGTTCAATTCAATGAGGCCCAAGTCGTTGGGGGTCAACCCAGCACGGCCCAGTGCCTTGCGGACCGCCGGTACCGGCCCCATGCCCATGATGGCGGGATCGACGCCGGCCGCACCGACCGATACCACCCTGGCCAAGGGTTTCAACCCATCCCGACGAACCGCTGTACCCGACGCTAGAATCAAGCAAGCGGCGCCATCGTTGATGCCCGAAGAATTGCCTGCTGTTACGGTTCCTCCGTTTTTGAAGGCCGGTTTAAGTTGATCCAAAGCCGCCCGTTCCACGGGACGCGGGTGTTCATCCACACCAACAAATTCGAAATTCCCTTTGCCTTTGGACACCTTCACCCCAATTCTTTCGCGATCAAAGGCACCATCGGCCTCGGCCGCTGCGTATTTGTGTTGCGAAGCATAGGCAAAATCATCTTGGTCGCTGCGACTGATCTTGTACCGTTCGGCGACATTTTCGGCGGTTTCGCCCATGGAATACGGATGGTACAGTCCTTCCCAACGTGGATTGGTAAAACGCCATCCCAGGGTGGTGTCGTAAACCCGGGGCTGAC
This sequence comes from Bacteroidia bacterium, assembly GCA_049317645.1. Lineage (GTDB taxonomy): Bacteria > Bacteroidota > Bacteroidia > UBA7662 > UBA7662 > SYHX01. The sequence continues at coordinate 18,534 of JBMOHV010000017.1, read as the reverse complement.
GATCAAAGGCCTGGTCCGGCTTGGCCATCACATACGGGGCCCTTGACATGCTTTCCACCCCCCCGGCGATGTAATAATCACCTTGACCCAGGGCCAAAGCCCGGTAGGCATCAACGATGGATTGAAGACCGCTGGCGCAGAGTCGATTGACCGTGACGCCGGAGACCTCCAATGGCAAACCGGCCAATAGCGAGGCCATGCGGGCCACGTTTCGGTTGTCTTCGCCGGCCTGGTTGGCGGCCCCCAGAATCACCTCCTCGATCCGATGCGGATCAACCCCCGGGTTGCGATCCAATAAATGACGCAGTAGGTCGGCCATTAAATCGTCCGGACGAACCTGCGCCAAGGCACCACCGTACCGACCGATGGGGGTCCGGGCTGCATCAACAATAAAAACCTCTTCCATGCCACAAAACTGCGAAGAATTGACCAAAGAACCCCTCCTTGTGCATCAAATATTCGGACATTTTGGCATAATCAAGGGTTCTTGGCCCCATGGCACGGCCTTTGCTGATGGCCTTGTACCCAAAAAACAGAATCGATGTCGACACAAAAGACCAAAACAGGGACCATATCGGTCCATACCGAGAACATTTTCCCCCTCATCAAAAAGTCCCTCTACTCCAACCAAGAAATTTTTTTGAGGGAATTGGTTAGCAACGGGGTGGATGCCTGCCAGAAGTTAGCAGCCCTGGCCAGCATGGGAGAAGTAACCGGTGAACTGGGCGAGCTTCAAGTCAACGTTCACCTGGACAAAGACGCCAAAACCATTCGCATCTCGGACAATGGTCTGGGATTGACGGAGGAAGAAATCGAAAAGTACATTACCCAGGTTGCCTTCTCTGGAGCTACCGAGTTTATTGAAAAGTACAAAGACAAGTCAGACCTCAACCAAATCATCGGTGCCTTTGGTTTGGGCTTTTATTCGGCCTTTATGGTCGCCGACCGGGTGGACCTTGAATCGCTTTCGTACCGCGATGGGGCCCAAGCAGCCCGCTGGTCCTGCGATGGATCCACCGAGTACCAAATCGGCAGCGGAACCCGCACCGAGCGGGGCACCGATATCATCCTGCATGTGGCCGATGATGCCTCGGAATACCTGGACGAATGGAGGCTCAAAGAAATCCTGCGCAAATACGGCAAGTTCCTCCCCATCAAGGTCATGTTTGGCGATGAGCATATCAACGCCACATCGCCCTTGTGGACCCGCAAACCATCCGAACTCACCGATGAGGACTACCAGAATTTTTACAACGATCTCTACCCGATGGCCGAGAAGCCGTTGTTCTGGATTCACCTCAACGTCGACTACCCCTTCAACCTCACCGGTATTTTGTATTTCCCCAAGCTCAAAGCCGAATTTGAGCCCACCAAAAACAAAATACAACTGTATAGCCGACAGGTGTTTATCACCGATTCAGTCGAGGACGTGGTCCCCGATTATCTACGCCTATTGCACGGGGTGCTGGACTCCCCGGATATCCCGCTGAATGTTTCCCGTTCCTTTTTGCAGACCGATAGCAATGTCAAGAAGATCAACAGCCACATTTCCAAAAAAGTGGCCGACAAGCTCCAGGACCTTGCCAAAAACCAGGAGGAATCCTTCCGTGAAAAGTGGGAACAGCTGGAACTTTTCGTTAAATACGGGATGATTTCTGACGAAAAGTTTTATGAAAGGGCTGCTGGCTTTTGTTTGTACAAAGACTGCGACGGAAATCTGCGCAACTGGGATCAAACGGCCGAGGTCCTCGAAGCCAATCATCGCAACAAAGACGGTCAACTCGTGGTGCTCTATACCAACCAAACGGAGGCCCATCACATGCTGATCGAAGGCGCGCGCAAAAGAGGCCTGACGATCCTTCAGTTGGGCAATGTTATCGACCCCCATTTCATCGGGCAATTGGAGGGCAAACTCGAAAAAACCACCTTCAAACGAATTGATTCCGAAAGCCTGGACAAGTTGGTTGACAAGGGCGAGTCCAAAGGATCCTTGCTCAACGAGGAACAAGAAAAACAAGTGGTTGAATGGGTGGGTGACTGGGTGCGCGATCGCGATTTCAAGGTCAAGGCCGAGGCCATGTCCGCCGATGACCCCCCTATCCTGATAACCCGCCCAGAATTCCTGAGGAGGATGAATGAAATGGCCGCCACCGGGGGATCCCCGTTTTTGGGAGGCCCCATGAAAGAAACCGTGGATATGGTCGTCAACGCGGCCCATCCTTTGGTCCAGCAATTGGCACTGAACAAGGACGAAACCTCCAGAACGAGCCTGGGGCAAAACCTCATCGACCTGGCCCTGTTGTCGCAGGGCATGCTTAGCGGCGCCCCTTTGGCGGCCTTCATCGAACGCAGCCTCCAAGCGGCGTCCAAACCGTAAACCATTCAACCGTATACCACCCAAAAAGGTTGATACTTTGTTCATAAAATAAGGGAGCGCGTTTCCCTGAAGGATTGATTTAAATTTTAGTTTTGAGGTCCCGATTACGGGAACCTCATCACCGCATTCAACCCTCATCGGACGACCCCCAACCATGCCTGATATTCGCCCTGTACGCTCCGCACTTATCTCGGTTTACCACAAAGAAGGCCTGGACCGATTGGCTCTGGCACTGCACGAGCGAGGTATCGAAATTTGGTCTACCGGGGGCACGAGGGATTTTTTGGAGGGCTTGGGTGTCAAAACCAAGAAGGTTGAAGACCTCACCGGGTACCCATCCATTTTGGGGGGACGAGTCAAGACCCTGCATCCCAAGGTCTTTGGCGGAATCCTTCACCGTTCCGAGCATATGGACGATCTCAACGAAATGGCGGCCCACGAAATCCCCCCGTTGGATTTGGTCATCGTTGACCTGTACCCCTTTGAACAAACCCTTTTGAATGGCGGTACCAACGCCGAACTCATCGAAAAAATCGATATCGGCGGGATTAGCCTGCTACGAGCCGCCGCCAAGAACCACCTGCAATGCACCGTGGTTTCCTCAGCCCGTCAATACCCTCGGATACTGAATCAAATTTTGGAACAAGGTGGAACCAGCCTGGCCGAACGCGAGACCTATGCAGCCGAAGCCTTTGCAGTGACCTCCCACTACGACCGCGCCATTTTTGATTATCTCAACCGGGATGGTTTGGTTCCAGCGCTCCGAATCAGCAACGACGATTCCCATGTTTTGAGATACGGCGAAAATCCCCACCAAAAGGCGTCCTTCTACGGTCCCTTGGACCAACATTTTGAGGTGCTCTCCGGAAAAGCCCTGAGCTACAACAACCTCCTGGATGTGGATGCGGCCGTTTCCCTGCTCTCTGAATTCCATGACCCCACCTTTGTGGTCATCAAACACAACAACGCCTGCGGTTTGGCTAGCAGAGACCACCTAACCCAAGCTTGGAAGGATGCCCTGGCCGGTGACCCGGTTTCGGCTTTTGGGGGGGTCCTGGCCGCTAATCGATGCGTAGACCTGGAATGTGCCTCGGCCATCGACCAGATTTTCTACGAAGTCCTGATTGCTCCCGATTTCTCAGCAGAGGCGGTGGAACTGCTCTCACGCAAAAAAAACCGCATTCTCCTACGGCTCAAGTCCATTCCGCCATCCGGCATTCAAGTTCGCAGTGTCTTGGGGGGGTACCTTGTCCAGGATCCGGACTCGGTGACCGAAGCAACCGAAGATTTCAAGGTGGTGACCCGCGTTGCCCCCCAGCCCTCCGAGATAGAGGACATGGTTTTTGCCCTCAAAATCGTCAAACATACCCGCAGCAACGCGATTGTCCTGGTTCGGAATCGTCAGTTAATAGGTTCGGGTACCGGCCAGAGTTCCCGAATTGATGCGATGCGCCAGGCCGCCCACAAGGCCCGCACTTTTGATTTTGATGTTCAGGGCGCCGTTATGGCCAGCGATGCCTTTTTCCCCTTTGCCGACAGCGTTGAAGTAGCCTTTCAGGAAGGTATCCGGGCGGTTGTCCAGCCCGGTGGTTCGGTCAAGGACCAGGATAGCATTGACTTTTGCGATCGCAACAACATGGCTATGGTCATGACCGGACGAAGACATTTCAAACATTAAGGAGGAGAACGCTCCGTCCGGCATTAGATTCGCTGCAACTACGATTTTTGATATGGGATTATTTGACCTTTTTACGCAGGAAATTGCGATTGACCTGGGTACTGCCAATACGCTGATTATTCACAAGGACACCATTGTGGTGGACGAGCCCTCGATTGTGGCCCTGGACCGAAACACCGGCAAGGTGATTGCAATCGGCAAGAAGGCCCAACAAATGCACGGCAAAACGCACGAGAACATCAAGACGATCCGCCCTCTGAGGGATGGTGTCATTGCAGACTTTCACGCAGCCGAGCACATGATTCGGGGTATGATCAGCATGATCAACCCCACCAAGCGGTTTTTTGCCCCTTCGTTGCGCATGGTGGTCTGCATACCCTCGGGAATCACCGAAGTCGAAAAAAGAGCGGTTCGGGACTCCGCCGAACATGCCGGAGCCAAGGAAGTGTACCTGATTCACGAACCGATGGCCGCTGCCATTGGTATTGGTATCGATGTCGAAGAACCCAAAGGCAATATGATCATTGATATCGGAGGCGGAACCTCCGAAATTGCGGTCATTGCTTTGGCAGGGATTGTTTGCGATGAATCGATCCGCGTTGCCGGCGACCAATTCACGGCCGATGTTTTGGAATACGTTCGTCGCCAACACAATATGTTGGTGGGTGAACGCACCGCCGAAATGATCAAAATCAATATCGGTTCGGCCTTGACCACCTTGGACGATCCACCACCGCCTATGATGGTGAGCGGTCGGGATTTGATGACCGGTATACCGCGCGAGATTTCCTTGACCTATTCCGAAATCGCAACGGCCTTGGATAAATCCATTTCCAAGGTTGAAGGCGCCATCTTGAAGGCCCTCGAAATCACCCCCCCGGAATTGGCTTCGGATATTCATGAAACCGGAATTTATTTGACGGGTGGCGGCGCTCTGATCCGTGGGCTTGATAAACGCATTAGCGCCAAAACCAAACTCAAGGTGATTGTGGCTGAAGACCCACTGCGCGCCGTCGTCCGCGGAACCGGGATTGCCCTCAAGAATATTCATCGTTTCCAGTTCCTGATGACCTGATTCCTTCATGGGTGCATTGGCGATTTGGCTGTTCAGGTACAGGTTTTTCTTATGGTTGATTTTCCTCGAATCCATCGGGGCATGGATAACATTTTCTGAACAAGCCTACCACCGCAGTCGCCTGAATCAATGGCAAATAGAGACGGCTGGCTCCTACCAGTCCATGATTCACCGGGCGACCCGTTTTTGGCGCATGGACGATGAAAACCTCCGTCTCAATCAAGAGTTGGCCCTGCTTAGGCAAATGATTTCGGATTCCCTTGGGGTCGCGGATTCCCTCCAAAAAACAAATACCAACGAAACATGGTCGGACACCACCCTACGGGTGGATCTGATCCGATCAGCCCGGGTTCTCTATGCCGGCACCAATGCGCAACACAATTACCTCCTGCTGGACAAAGGTTCCTTGGAAGGTATACAGCCACGGATGGCCGTCGTCCAGGGCCATAAAATCGTCGGGCAGGTGCAGGCCGTTTCGCCGCGCTTTGCCCGTGTTATTCCTTTGATTAACACAAAATTGCGAACCAGCGCCCTGCACACCGCCTCCCAAACAACCGGGTCCTTGGTTTGGACCGGGGGCTCTACGCGTTATGCTGAATTAATGGACTTTCCCATTCATATCCCTATCAAGGTAGGCGATTCGCTGGTTAGCAGCACCTATTCATCGGTTTATCCTCCTGGCCTTCGACTGGGTCGTATCGACCGAATCGAAACCGTACCCGGTGCCATTACCTACAAAATTCGCGTTATGTTATCGGTCGATTACCACCGCCTGGATCATGTTCAGGTGATGCGCCCTACGTTTCAAGAAGAGCGCGAAGAGCTCCTACCTGACCAAAATTAAACGAAGTAAGGACCCATGAACCGCAGCCCTTGGATTTTGTTGATTACGGTCGTGCTCCTGCAAGGTGGCGTCTTCAACCGCATCCATTGGATGGGGCTAATCAATCCAATGGTTTACGTGATGGCCTTGGTTTGGCTGCCTCTGGGTTGGAACCTGGCCTTGCAAATGCTCGTAGCCTTTGGGATTGGCTGGTGGGTCGATAGCTCGCTGCAAAGCGGAGCCATCCATGCGATGGTTTCTACCCTGGTCATCTACCTGCGCTCCTATTGGATACGGTTGACCGTTTCTCCTGTCACGCTCCAAGACCATCCGGACCCGGACCTGCGGGATCTCGAATTCCGATCCCTGCTCAGCTATGCGGGCGGCTTGATCTTTATCCATCACGCGGCCTTGTACCTTCTCGAAAGCCTGCGCTTGGCCCATTGGGGCTATGCCCTACTCAAAGCCTTTGCGAGTTCCATCTTGGTCTTTGGTCTGCTTTGGTCGATTTTGCAATGGACCAACCAAACCAAGTCAGCGCGTTAAAAGGTTCAGCGCTATGAACCCAACCTACAACAAGGAACCCGCCATCGAAAACCGAACCATGGTCTTGGTATGGACGGTGGTTGTGGTACTGGTTATCTTTTTGATCCGACTCCTCACGGTCCAAATCCTGGATCACAAATACCAAGAATTAGCGCAACAGAATGCCATCCGAAGAGTCAACGCCTATGCCCCCAGAGGCATCATCTTTGACCGCAACGGCAAAAAAATCGTCGTCAACCGTCCGATCTACGATTTGATGGTGGTTCCCGGTGAATTGCCTCAACCGTTGGATACCGCTCGTCTGGCTGATTTGATCCGCTTGCCGTTGGACGAACTTGTTTTGAGACTCCGCAAGGCTACGACCTATTCCCGCTTTCGTCCCACCCTGTTGCATGCCCAGATTCGGGTCGAGGATTTTGCGCAAATCCAGGAAGGACTCCACGATTTTAGCGGAATCTATGCGGAAACCCGAACCGTCCGTACCTACCTCTATCCTGCGGCAGCTCATGCCCTGGGGTATGTTGGCGAAGCCTCCCCTGAATTGATCGAAAAATCCAATGGAGAATACAATGCTGGGGACTATGTTGGCATCAGCGGCTTAGAGAAAACCTACGAGAACTACCTCAAAGGCAAGCGGGGGGTTCAGTACCGGTATGTGGATGTTCACAACCGCGAAGTGGGTCGTTACAAAGACGGGGCTTTTGACTCCCTCCCCATCCCGGGTGAAGACCTGCATCTGGGTTTGGATATTGAACTTCAGGTGTATGCCGAACAATTGATGGCCAACAAAAGAGGATCGGTGGTGGCTATTGACCCATCGACGGGCGAAGTCCTCACCATGGTGTCCACCCCATCCTACGACCCCGCCTTGCTGGTGGGCAATGTCCGAGGCAAAAACTACCGCCGCCTCCAAAAAGACCCGCTCAAACCTCTTTTTAATCGCCCCCTCCAAGCCATGTACCCTCCAGGGTCCATCGTCAAATCTCTGCAGGCCTTGATTGGCCAAGAACTGGGGCTGATTGGCCCTGAAACGCGTTTTCCCTGCGGTGGGGGTTACGCCATTGCCGGGCACGTTGTCAAATGCACCCACAAACACGTGGCTCTCAACCTGGAAGAGTCTATCCAGCTTTCGTGCAACCCCTACTATTGTTATGTCTTCAAAACCATGGTTGACCAAAACCGAGGCCTCAAGCCCAGAGACGGCTACAAGGTTTGGTTCGACTATATGCAAAAATTTAACATCGGACGCAAGTGTGAAATCGACTTGCCCAATGAGCGCAAAGGAATTCTGCCCAGCCCGGAATACTACGACAAAATCTACGGCAAAAACCGATGGAAATCATCCACCATCATTTCCCTGTCCATAGGACAAGGGGAATTTGGAATTACGCCCCTTCAAATGGCTCATACCATGGCCATCTTTGCCAACAAAGGAAAATACTACGCCCCTCACCTCGTGAGGAGCATCGGCGTCACCGGTCAGAAAAAAATGAAATACCGGCAAACCTATCAAGTACCGGTTCAAGCCAGGCATTTCAATGTGGTCCAAGAGGCCATGCAAAAAGTTGTGGACATGGGGACCGCCACGGCCTACGGCAAAATTGACAGCATCGTGGTTTGCGGAAAAACCGGAACGGCCCAAAATCCCCACGGCGAGGACCATGCCGTCTTCGTCTGCTTCGCACCCCGCGAGAACCCCAAGATTGCGATCGCGGTCGTTGTCGAAAACGCTGGATTCGGAGGGGTTTGGGCGGCACCGGTGGCCAGCCTTATGATCGAAAAATACCTCCGGGGAGGGACCCGTCGCACCGAACTCGAAGAACGCCTCCTCAAAGCCCGCATCTTGCCGGCCGGCATGGACACCGCCTCAACCAAACGCTTATGAGTGTCGTTCGTGAAGAAAAAAGTGTCTTTCAGTTCATCGACAAACCTTTGTTATGGACCTATGCGGCGCTTTGTCTGATTGGATGGATCGCTATCTATGCGGCGGTTTACAATCCTTCGCATCGCCACCTTTGGGACCTGGATCAGAACTACGGCAAACAAATGGTTTGGATCCTGAGCTCTTGGGGTCTCATGATTGTGATTCTTTCGGTACACCCTCGAATTTTTTATCATAGCAGCCCTATTATCTATTTGATTACCATGGTTTTGGGGCTGGCTGTGGCCTTTTTGGGTCGAGAAGTCAACGGTGCAAGGGCCTGGTTCGAGGTGGGTAGTTTTCGCTTGCAGCCCGCTGAGTTTATGAAGCTTAGTACGGCTTTGATGGTTGCGTATTTTTTCGCGAATCGTCCGGTGCGATTGGATCGCTTTTCGTCCCAACTTTTGGCAGGCCTGTGGTTGTTGATTCCCGTTATTTTATTGCTCCTTCAGAAGGATACCGGGAGCGCTCTGGTTTATGTAGCCTTTGTTTTGGTTTTTTACCGCGAGGGCCTATCAGTGAATTATCTGTTGTTCGGTTTGGCTTCGGCCTTTGTCTCGGTTCTCACCCTTTGGCTGGGAGCGAATACCATGGCCATCGTCCTTCCAGCGACCGCCCTGCTCTATGTGGTGATGGCCGCCAACAGCCGCAAAGCGGCTTTGGTTTCGATTCGATACTTGATTCCGGCCCTGGCCCTGGTTCTGGCTGTAGGCTACGCCTTTGATAATATCCTGCTCCCTCACCAAAAGCAACGCATCCTCGTCTTGTTGGGCAAAGTGAACGACCTGCGCGGAGCCGGTTACAATGTGCATCAATCCTTGATCGCCATTGGTTCCGGGGGGTTGTGGGGCAAAGGATTTTTGCAAGGAACCCAAACCAAGTTTGACTTTGTTCCGGAGCAAAGTACCGACTTTATTTTTTGTACCATCGCGGAAGAATATGGATTTTGGGGCAGTGCCCTGCTCTTAGCCCTGTTTGGTTTTTTGTTGATTCGGATTTTTCAGATTGCCGAGCGCCAACCGGGGACCTTTGGCCGAGTCTATGGCTACGGTATTGGCTGCATTCTTTTTTTGCACGTAACGATCAATATCGGTATGACTTTGGGCCTCTTGCCGGTCATCGGGATTCCCCTCCCCCTGATTAGCTATGGAGGCTCCTCCCTTTGGTCCTTTACAGCCATGATTGCGATCCTGCTTCGGCTCGATAGTGGGCGGATGTTGGGAATACGCTAAAACCTTTGGGGCTCCGAAGGGTTCTACCTTAAACCAAAACAATGTCCAAATTCCTTCGGTATTTTGTAGAGGTCTTCCGGACTGGAGGCGCCCATCGCAGCGGCAATTTTAACCTGCGCATGATGCATGGGATTAACCGAATCAGCATCCTCATGTTCATTGCAGGGGTTTTGGTGCTGGTTTTTAGGTCCTGCGCTCGGGGTTAGGTCAAGATATCTTGCTCCAATTTTTGCTTTTACCATAAAAGCGATCGTAAGCCAACGCCAATCGGCCCATGGTTTCACCCGTAGCTTGGGGATCGGCCTCCATAATTTGGCGAGCATAATCGCGGGCCTTTTCCATCGTTTCCCCGTCATGGACCAAATCCGCGTATTTGAGTTCCATCACCCCGCTTTGCTGAGTCCCCGCCATATCTCCGGGACCGCGTAATTGCAAATCCATTTCGGCAATCAGAAACCCGTCGGTGGTCGATGCCAAGGCATCCAGTCGCTGCTTGGCCTGTTCCGAAGGACGGTCTTTGTGCATCAGGAGGCAGTAACTCTGCTCGGAACCCCGGCCCACACGACCACGCAACTGATGGAGTTGGGCCAGGCCAAATCGTTCCGCATTTTCAATCACCATGACCGTTGCATTGGGCACATTGACCCCTACTTCAATGACCGTGGTAGCCACCAGTAATTGGGCCTTTCCGCTCACAAATCGTTGCATTTCTAGGTCCCGATCGGCGCCTTTCATTTGGCCATGTACCACGGCCAATTCAAATTCTGGGCGCGGAAAGACCCGTAACATGGCTTCGTATCCGTCGTAAAGGAATTTAATATCTTGGTCCTCGGTCTCCCGTATCGCTGGATAAACCACGTAAACTTGGCGTCCAGATCGCATTTGTTGAGCCAGGAAGGTGAACATTTTGAGACGTTTGGCCTCGGGGGTCACCACGGTGCGAACGGCCCTGCGACCTGCAGGCAATTGATTCATCACGGACACCTCCAAATCTCCGTAGCGGGTCATCGCAAGGGTCCGGGGTATCGGAGTGGCCGTCATCACCAAAACATGGGGAGGTATGCGGGATTTGGCCCATAACATGGCCCTTTGTTCGACCCCAAAACGATGCTGCTCATCGATAACCGCCAAACCCAAATTCTTGAATCGCACATGCTCCTGAATCAGGGCATGGGTCCCCACCAAAATCTGAAGGTCGCCGTTGTACAAATCTTCGAGCAATTGTCGTCGGGTTGCCCCTTTGACTTGACCGGTTAACAAACCAATGCGAACCGGCAAATCGCCCAAAAATTGAGTGAGGGATACCAAGTGTTGGCGGGCCAATAATTCCGTAGGAGCCATCATGCAAGCCTGAAATCCGTTATCCACCGCCAAAAGCATGCTCATCAAAGCCACCAAGGTCTTGCCACTCCCCACATCACCCTGCAAGAGTCGGTTCATTTGGGAACCTGCCTTGAGGTCTGCTCGAATTTCTTTGAGGACCTTTTTTTGGGCGTCGGTCAATTCAAAGGGCAGGCATCGATGATAAAAATCATGAAACAAGTCCCCTACCTTTTCGAATCGATGACCCGGATTGCGGATTTTGCGTAGACTGCGAATCCTTAACACCCCCCATTGCAAAAAAAACAATTCCTCCAACTTAAAACGACGCAAAGCCGCTCGCAGCTCTTCGTTGCTTTCCGGAAAATGCGCTTGTTTCATCGCCTCGCTACGTTGCGGTAATTGTTCAGCGTCAAGGATGAACCGAGGCAAAATTTCAGCGATCGAGCCACTAACCTGTTCCAAGGCTTGTTGAACCATCGAAATCCACCAACGATTGCTCAATCCCCGTTGCTTGAGTTTCTCGGAGATCGGGTAAACAGGACTGAGAGATGCACCCCCGCTTTTGGTCCACTCAGCCCAAAGCGTTAATTCGGGGTGGGCCATTTGCAATTGCCCTTTGTACCGGCTCACCTTGCCAAAAATCAAATACTCATCCCCGGGCTTAACGGCCGATTCCGCCCAACGCAGGGACTGAAACCACACAAGTTCCAACCATCCGTGCCCATCGGTCACGGTCGCAACCAGTCGCTGCACTTTGCCTAGCCCTACTTTTTCGATGCGCATCACCTTGCCTCGTGTTTGCAGCGCTGCGGGGCCTTCGTCCAAAGATTGCAGAGGATATACCTCGGAACGATCCAGGTATCGATTCGGAAAAAAAGCCAAAAAATCGTGGAAAGAACCCAGGCCCAATTCGTCGCGTATCCAGGCCGCACGCTGCGGGCCCATTCCTTTGAGATAGGCCAAATCGTAAAACAAGGGATGTTCCGTCATACGAAACGCAATCGATCAACCGCCTTTGGGTGCCCACCTTAGGGTAGACAACGTATGAAGTACATCTTCCATGATATAATCCGAATACGGTTGCAACGAATCCGCATTCGGTGTAGCCCCAAAATACAGAGATCCCCTCAAATAATGCCGGAGTGAATCGGTAATATAAAATTGCGTTTGACTGGCCGCATTCCCCCGCACGGTGTATAACATTCCGTAGACCCTATGTTCGGGGTAACGAACCGAGGTCTCCTCAATGCCCGAAGCCTTGAGGGTATGTTTGAAAGTCATGCGCTGGGTTTCGGCCATCAAAACCGCTAAGGCATCGGCCGCACGGACTGGTTGACCATTCCCGTAGTAAATACTGTTCAACGGATGATACGAAAGGTGGACCTGGGCCCTAAGTTCAGGGTATTCCAGATTCATCCACAAGGTCCCCTCTTGTTGGGGGCGATTCCCTTCCGCACTGATTCCTAATCCCGAAGGCAGAAGCCTGGGCACGGAGGCCGCATTGTATTCAAAGTGAGCTGGGAAGCCGGGTTGCTGGCATTTCGCCCACTGCCTTTTGGGCAAGACGGCTTTGGCATAACCATAAGGTCGGGCCACCGGATCTCCTTCTGAACAAGCGAATGAAAGTCCCAGAACCAAGAGAGGCCCCACGATGTTTTTAAGCAACGAAATCGTTGGCCGCATGGGGGTTGCGTTTTATGTGAACCGAAACAATCTTGCGGGCATCCGCTTGGAGGACCAAGAATTCAAAACCTCGGTGCAGAAGGACCTCCCCCTGCGCTGGGATACGGCCTTCAAGCTCCAAAATCAAACCAGCCATCGTTTCAACGCCCTCCAATTTTTCGGAAAATTCGGACCAGTCCCAACCAGTCTCCCTGGACAAATCCTGCAAAAGCATTTTGCCGGCCACCCAGTATTGATCGGTATCAATTTTGCGACAAAGCCTTTGTTCATCGGTATCGAATTCGTCCTGAATTTCTCCGACGATTTGCTCCAGAATATCCTCCAAGGTAACCAATCCCGAAACCCCGCCGTATTCATCAATGGCCAAGGCCATGTGCATCCGTCTGGATTTGAATTCCCGAAACAAATCATCAATATGCTTGGTATCAGGAACCACAAAGGGTTTGCGTAACAATTCCTGCCACCTGAAATTGCGTCCTTGATTGAGCCTCGTAAACAAGTCTTTGAGATACAAAATACCAACAATTTGGTCCAAGGATTCATTGAAAACGGGAACCCTCGAATAACCCCAGTCCCTCAGGAGGGGGAGCACCTCTTCCAAGGAGCTTTTGGAATCCAAGGCTTTGATTTCGAGGCGAGGGACCATGATTTGTCTCACCTCCAATTCGCCAAAATTCACGATGCCTTTGAGTAATTCTTTTTCGGAGCCACTACGGGCCTGCTCTTGACCAAACGTCAAATCAATCGCCTGATTGATTTCGTCTTTGGAAAGCTGGGATTGCTTGCGGACAATCCATCGATCCAATAGTCCTGTACTGTTAATGAGGCCCCAAATAATCGGGCGAAAAATCCACTCCGATACCTGCAAAGGCATTGAAAACCATAGCGCTACAGTCAAAGGATTCTTCGACGCATAGACTTTGGGGATGACCTCTCCAACAAAAACAATCAGGGCTGTAACAACAAACGTCTGCAATACGGCCGGGATCCAAGGATAGGGACCAAAATCCAGGACCTTGAAAAACATAAAATAGAACAACAAAATAATCGTCAGATTAACGATATTGTTTCCAATAAGCAAATTGGCCAATAAGCGCCTAGGATCCGACAAATGCCGAAGGATGCGACGATGGCCGGCGGATGCAGACGTTCGTAATAAATCCAGCTGCGCCTTGGTCAACGAAAAATAGGCCGTCTCACCGGCCGAGAATATGGCCGAACAAAGCAGAAAAAATAGAATTAAGGGAGGTAATGACCAAAAAGTCGAATCGAAACCGGATAGGTATTGTTCAGGAGGGTCGTCCATAGGGGTTTTAATGAACCAAAAATATCAATACGGTAAATCATTCACCGCATCGGAGGAGCGATCCACGGACCCCGAATCACCGGGGGCTGTGGGCTTGGGGGGAGGAGTGGAACTTGATGTGGAATCGGAACGGGACAAAAGAACCATATTGTCTCCGATGATCTCGGTTGTATATCGGGTATGGCCATCTTTGTCGTCCCATTTACGGGTTGACAAACGGCCTTCGATGTAGACTTGCCCGCCTTTGCGGCAATACAATTCGGCCACATCGGCCAGACCCCTCCACAAAACGATGTTGTGCCACTCGGTCCTGGATTGTTTGTTCCCGTCCCGGTCTTTGTAGGTTTCGGTGGTGGCCAAAGGAAACGTGGCGATTTTAGCACCGTTGTCAAGGGTTTTGACTTCGGGGTCTTTGCCTAGGTTGCCGATGAGCATGGCTTTGTTGAGTCCTCCCATGGTTGAAATCGATTTGTTTGAGGAATTGGAGAAACGGTTGGGGCAGAGGGTAAAGTTCAAGGTCTTGGAGAGTCACCCAGACCCCGCGGTCAAGATGCAAATTACGATTCAGTCGTATACAATTCAAATTCAAAGTTAATAAACGATGGCTAAGGGCATGGCTCATGGTAACCAAACGATGTGAAAGGGAATCCGAAGGGTGCTCATGCCCCCATTGCTGATCCCAGGCCCTTCCATCCCATGCTCCGGCCCATGGCTGAGGCAAAAATTCGTACAACCCGGCCCATATTCCTTGGTCTCGCCGGGGGAACAAAAGAACCCTATCCTGGTGGAAGATGACCAAATAATCCAAGGTGAGCGGGACAACTTTGGTGGATTTGGAACGTTTCGGCAGCTCACCTACCCTGTCTTGGAGAAAAGCGACGCATTTCTTTTGCCAAAAACAGGTGTCACAGGCCGGTTTTTGGGGTGTGCACACCGTCGCTCCCATGTCCATCAGGGCCTGGTTGTAATCGCCGGGCCGGGCTGTATCCAAAAGCTCCAGAGCGGTTTGGCGTATCCATCGCAGACCTTCGGCGGTGTCGAAGGCCGCTTCGGCCCCAAAAGCCCTTGACAAAACCCGGATGACATTGCCATCTACCACCGGTACCGGGTAATCCAGGGCAATGGAGGCGATGGCCGCGGCCGTATAGGGGCCCACCCCTGGTAATTGAAGCCATTCGGCAGGACTTTGAGGCAAGCCCCCGCCCTTCTCAACCACCAACTTAGCCGCGCGATGCAAGAGGTGGGCTCTGCGGTAATAACCCAAACCCTGCCATAGACGAAGGACGTCCTGAATATCAGCCTGGGCCAATTCCTGAACCGTTGGGAAATGATCCAGGAATCGAAGGTAGTAGGATAAACCCTGATCAACCCTGGTTTGCTGCAACAGGACTTCCGAAAGCCAAATCGCGTAGGGGTTGCGGGTTCGGCGCCAAGGTAAATCCCGACCATGAACGGCGTACCAATCCATTAAGCCTTTGGACCACAGGTCTTTATACTTCAACAACCTTCGCTCTGTTTTTTGATTGGCATCCTCTGCGTGACGCATACTATTATGATTTATGGCCTATATTTGCCGTCCTTTACGAAAATTCTTCGAATTAACCCACAAAACCAAACCCATGACCAAAGCCGATTTGATTCGCCAGATTGCCGACGAAACAGGAGTTGAACGAGTTGATGTTGCCCAAAGTGTAGAAGGCCTTATCGCAGTTGTAAAGAAATCTCTCAAAGGCGGTCAGAGTATCTATCTCCGCGGTTTTGGAAGTTTTATTATCAAGAAGCGCGCCAAGAAACTAGCCCGGAACATTTCCCGCGGTACCACCGTTGAAATCCCTGAACACTTTGTTCCAAGCTTCAAGCCCTCCAAGCAGTTTATCGATTTGGTCCGCAAAGGACCCAAAAAGACCCGCTAAAAATGCTTTCCAGACCCCTAATCCTGGTAATCCTCTGCCTAGCAGTAGGTTTGACCCTTGCGATTGGGGGGCAACGGAGCGCCATGAAAGCGGGCGATGCGGGGGATCCTGACCCCAAGGAACAGGATTCCAGTACAGAGCCCACTGCCTCCACCGTGTTGGATAGCAAGGTGAAAGCATTGTCCGAAGAAGACCGAACCCGCTTTGAATCGGTTCGTTCCGCCCTGGACTCCCTCAAGGATCGCCCCGAACAAACCGCGGGTTTGTGGAAGAGTTTGGCGTCTTTCTGGTTAACCCGTCAGGATTTTCTAGGAGCGGCTGTTTGTTTGGACCAAGCCCTTGTTTGGGGCCCCAACGGGGTCGATTTCAAGGAGGCCGGTCTTTATTACAGCTCTGCAAGGCATGCCCCCGAGGCCGAAGACAGCCTCGTGCAATCCTTTTGTCGTCGCCGCTCCACGGAACTCTTGGCCAAGGCCTTGGAAACCCAACCCAACGATCTTGACCTCAAAGCAGACTGGGCCCAGGCCCTGGTTCTCTCCAGTCCGGCCCCTATGCAAGGGGTACAGGTTCTTATGGGCATCGTCCAAGAGGAACCCCGCCACCTGAAGGCCCATTCACACCTTGCCAAATTGGCCATCGAAAGCAAACAATTCCCAAAAGCCATTCAGCGTTTCAAAAACCTTTTGGAATGGTACCCCGGCTTGGGCGAAGCGTACCTTGGCCTGGGTGAAGCCTATTATCGTTCCGGTCAAGCGGACAGTGCCGTCTTCTACCTCAAGCAATACCGCGGATTGGTCCGCGACCCCGAAATACAAGAACAGATCGATTCCTATCTGAATCAAATTCAACCTTAATCCCACCCCCTATGCCCTGCGGTAAAAAAAGAAAGCGTCATAAGATGTCAACGCACAAGCGCAAAAAGCGTTTGAGAAAAAATCGCCACAAGAAAAAATAATTCCGGTCTGAGAATGGGTCTCCTTTGCGAAGTATACCCACAGACTTTGGCATGACCTCTTTCGCCCTTAGGCGAAGGACCAAATATTTATTGCCGTGAGTAAATCACTATTTGTCAGCCACTCGAGCAAGGGCTTTGTCTTTGCTATGACCGAGGGCAAGAAACTCGTTGAATACGGGGAAGAAACCAACGAAAAAGCTTTTCAGGTTGGAGATATCTATTGGGGGGAAGTCCGCAAAATCAACCCCTCACTCAATGCCTGCTTTGTCGACGTTGGAGACGAAAAAGACGGGTTTCTCCACTATTTGGATTTGGGCGAGCATTTTGGATCGATTCGAAAATTAACCCAAGAACTGAACGGGGGAAAGCGCAAACCCGGCATGCTCCAGAATTTTGAAAAAGCCGAAATTCTACCCAAAGAAGGGAAAATCGGAGATTATCTCCAGAAGGGCGACAAAATTCCAGTCCAAATCACCAAGGAACCCATCAATTCCAAAGGCCCCCGTCTGACCGCTTCGCTTTCCTTGGCCGGTCGTTTTTGTGTCCTGCTTCCCGTTGATAGCGGGGTTTCGGTTTCTCGCAAAATTGTGGATGCCAACGAAAAGAAAAGGCTCAAACAAATCGCCTCTCAGGCCCTGCAAAGAAATTTTGGGGTCATTGTGCGCACCGCCGCTGTCGGGGCAGGATCCGATGAAATTTCCAGCGATATTCAGGACCTGGTTTCTAAGTGGAAAGAGATTTCCCAAAAAATGGCCGTGGCCAAGCCCAAAGACCTGATTAGCAAAGAAATAACCCGGGTCACCGGATTGCTGCGGGATTTGTTAAGCGATCAGTTTGATCAAATTTTGGTGGACCATCCAGGCATGGCCGAACAGCTCCGCGAATATGTTCAGGGTATTGCCCCCGACAAGGTCAACCTCATTCAGGATTACAAAGGCAAGGTGCCTCTCTTTGAGCATATTGGCTTGGACAAACAAGTCAAGGGCTCCTTCGGCACATCGGTCAGCATGCCCGGTGGCATTTATTTGGTCATTGAACATACCGAAGCTTTGCATGTCATCGATGTCAACAGCGGAAATCGTTCCAAAAAAGACAACGACCAGCAGGAACATGCCCTGCAAACCAATATGGACGCCGCCGAAGAGATTGCAAGACAACTTCGGTTGAGGGATATGGGGGGCATCATTGTCATCGATTTCATAGACCTCAAATCCGCCGAGCATCGCAAAGCCCTTTTGGACAAGATGGTCGGCCTCATGTCCACGGACCGAGCCAAGCATCATATTCTACCCATGTCCAAGTTTGGACTGATGGAAATCACCCGTCAACGGGTAAGGCCGGCCGTTCAAATATCCACCCAGGAACAATGCGCGGCCTGCAGAGGCACTGGCAAAATTGGCCCCAGCCTTTTGATTACCGATCAAATCGAAAGTCGCTTGGATTTTTTGCTGCTCAAAAACGGGGAAAAAAGTGTCACCATCAGCGCCCATCCCCACTTGGCTGCCTATTGCAAAAGCGGCTGGCCCTCTTTGCAGTGGAAATGGTCTTGGAAATACCGTAAAACGGTCAAAGTCACGGCAGACCAGCAATTGCTCATGGGAGAATACCGCTTGCTAAATCCCAAGGGAGAGGTCATCCCCCTTTGAGCCAAGGGAGAGGTCATCCCCCTTTGAGCCAAGGGAGAGGTCATCCCCCATTGAGT
>JBMOHV010000016.1:0-33386 GCA_049317645.1 Bacteroidia bacterium | reverse complement strand
GGCGCGATGATTGAACGGGCTTTTTCTATCTTTGGGTCGGCTAGGGTACGATAGGCCCTTGACCAGCGTTAAACCTTCTTTGCTTTCATTTTGTTAACCCCCTTTACCGGATTTCACAACCTCTGAACATGCCTTGTAACTCCTCATCGCGGCTTTTGCGCTGCACCGGCTTTTTGACCTTGGTTCTTGTTTCGCTGCTTTTGGGCGGGATGGGTACGTCCCTTCGGGCCCAAATCACCCCAACCCAGCTGGGAGGGGGAGACCTGAACACCATCACAACGGCTGTACCCTTTTTGATGATTTCACCGGACGCAAGGGCCGGGGCCATGGGAGACGTGGGGGCCGCCACGAGTCCCGACGCCAACTCCATTTATTGGAATGCGGCCAAACTTTGTTTTGTGGACAAAGGCAGTGGAATGGCCATGAACTACACGCCATGGCTTCGCAACTTGGTCCCCGATGTATCGCTGGCCTATTTGAGTGCCTACAAGCGTTTGGATGATTTGCAAACCGTGGGTGTTTCCATGCGGTATTTTTCACTGGGGGATATCAATTTTACCGATATCAACGGCAATTCCTTGGGCACCTTTAATCCCAATGAATTCTCACTGGACGGGGCGTACGCTCGCAAATTGAGTGATTTTTTTAGTGTTGGGGTCGCTCTGCGATATATTTATTCCAATTTGGCGGCTGGATTTGATCCCAACAATCAGTTCAAAGCCGGTCAATCGGTGGCGGGTGATTTATCTTTTTATTACAACCGCGATCGTCGCCTTTTTGGGCGGGACGGGAACGTGGCCCTGGGTCTCTCGCTCAGCAACATGGGCAACAAGATGTCCTATTCCGAATCCGGTAACACCAGCTTTATTCCGACCAACCTTCGCCTAGGTACCACCTTGACTTCGGTAATCGATCGGTACAACAAAGTTTCGTTTTCCTTTGATCTTAACAAATTATTGGTGCCAACCAACCCCGTTTATCTGCGGGATTCTTCGAACCGTATTTTGTTGGGTGTTGACGGTCGGCCCCTGATCGCCCGCGGTGAAGACCCCAACCAGAAGTCTGTGATGGAAGGGATTCTGGGCTCTTTTGGCGATGCTCCCGATGGATTTCGCGAAGAACTAAGGGAAATCAATCCCTCAATCGGAATCGAATACCTTTATAACCAGGTTTTTGCATTGCGTGGTGGGTATTTTTACGAGCATCCCACCAAAGGTGGACGGCAGTATTTCACCGCCGGTATGGGTTTGCAGTACAATGTGTTTAACCTCAATTTTGCCTACCTGATTCCGGTGGGGTCTCTGCAGACCAATCCTTTGGCCAATACCCTGCGTTTTTCGCTGCTTTTTGATTTGGGTTCCTTGGGCAAAAACTCCGACGAATCACCGGCCATTACGGACTAACCCTCTCTTAGAAAGGGGTTCTCTCTTTTTTCGATCCCGATTTGGGTGCTTTCTCCATGGCCTGGGTACACCACCGTGCTATCCGGTAGGGTCCACAAAACGTTTCTGATCGACTGCAAAAGAGTCGGATGATGCCCGCCAGGCAGATCCGTGCGACCGATGCTGCGTTCAAAGAGGACATCCCCGGATACCAGAATCTCTTGGTCCGGGATATAAAAACACAGGCTTCCCGGGGAATGGCCCGGGGCTTCCAGCAATTCCAAGGTGGGACCCGACCAGGTCAGGCGCTCTCCTCCGGCCAGGAAAAGGGAGGGGGGCGGTGAGGCTTCGGCCTCTACACCAAACAAGGGGGCATAGGCCACGAGGCGTTCGAGGTCGGGCAGATCCAGGCGGTGCATTTGGGGTTGCAAACCGTATTGACGCGCAACCCAGGCATTCCCCAGGACATGGTCTAGATGGGCATGGGTCAACAGCAACCGGGTTGGCTGGAGCTTACGGGCCTGGATAAAATCCCGTAGGACGGCCTCTTCCTGCGGTGTTGAGCAACCCGGATCGATGATCAGGGCTTCCCCTTCGGAGCTGCAGAGCAGGTAGGTGTTAACGCCAAAGGGATTAAAGGTAAAACGATGAATTTCGCAGCGGGTCATGGGGCCAAATTACTTAATTTTGAGGACGATGCCTTTCGCGAACTTCCTACGATTTATTCAAAGCAGCCGGCCTTGGCTCTTGGTGGCCGTGTTGGTTGGCGGCGGAGTAGCCTTTGAGGCCATGGCCCAGGTTCAATTGCAATTGACGCCTTTTGGAAGAAACCAGCGTCAGGAGGGGACCCCTACCTGGAAGGTATTGGACGCCCGGGGGGATCGGGTCTATTTTGATCAACCCCTGGATAGCATGGCGCGCTATGTGGCCCGTCTGCTACCTGGATTAACCGCAGGCCTTGAACAACAATTGAATGTGCAGCCCGAAGACCCCTATCAGGTGATTTTGTATCAAAGACGCAACGATTTGTATCAAAGCAACTTGAATAGAGAAAAGTATTACTATAACACCGGTTGGAATTTTCCGGCTCCCGGCAACAAGGTCCCGGTTCATGTGTCTTGCTCCACGGAAGAAATGGTCGAGCAAATCCGGGAGGGAATCGTACGTGTTTTGGTTGCAGAAATCCTCTACGGAGGCAATTCTTGGCAAAGGATTCAAAACCAGGCCTTGTTGGTTTTGCCTTCCTGGTTCACGGACGGGTATGCCCGTTACAGGGGTGCTGGCTGGAAAGGGACCATGGATCGAGAACTGAGGGCTTGGTTGGTCCAACGACCCAGGGCTGGTTTTGGAGAATTGGTTCGAAGCCGACCGGATTTGGCTGGTGTTTTGTTTTGGCATCGCTATGCCCAGGTGAACGGCCTGGGTGGAACCGCACGGCTCTTGGGGATGGCCCGTTCTCATCGGCAGGTGCAGTCGGCTTTTCGCTCCCTCAATACGGTCACTTACGGAACCTTTGTTCGGGGCCTTTTGGTGGATTGCCGAAATGAAATCGCGGTGGATTCGGTGTCTTTGGTCTCCGCCAAAGATGTCCTTTCCCTGGCAGGCAAAACCTATGGCCGGCTGGGTCCAGTCCGGTCGGACGCCCGGGGTCGTCACTTGGCCTTTGGCGCCTATCACCGGGGTCGGATGTCCATCTACACCTACGATCGAAGCACCAAAGAGACATCGCGACTGTACAAAAGCCCGCCTTGTGGGCCTCCGGGGGTCGAGGATTTCCCCAAAATGGCTTGGCACCCCGGTGGCAATCGCTTGGTGGTGGTCATGGCAGGCCCCCAAGGTCCTCGATGGATGTTGTTTAGCCGCAATAGCGAGCAGGAATGGTCGGTAGAGGAGCGCCCTGTGCGCGGTATGGAGCTAATCCAGTCCCTTGATTGGTCGCCGGACGGCAAAACCCTGGCGGCCTGTGCCCGCTCCAAAGGACGTTCCGGGCTTTGGACTTGGTCATCGCCCATGGCCAATCCAGCTCTCTTGTGGGCCGATAGCCTGGAGAAATACGATGTCCGTTTTGTTCCCGGTTCTCAGTCCTTGGTTTATGCCGCTAGGCTCCCTTACGGGGTGGAGGCCCAGGACAGAACGGGATCCAAGGGCGGCTGGAATGGCTTGCTTCGCTTGGATCGAGCCGTCGGTAGTCGACCGCAAGTCCTCCTGGGCGTGGATACCGAAGCGATTTCATCGCCTTTGCCGTTGGGTGGAGGGACTTTGATTTGGCTGTCCGATCGAACGGGCTACCTCATTCGGTACCGGGGGACATGGGAGGGGCCTAACCTTGGTGGGATACCGCTGGCGCCCACGGCTACGAGTCTTCGCTGGCATGAAGGGGGGGCTTTGACGACCGGACTTTTGATAGGGCCTGACCCCAGTCCCAACCCGCTGGTTTTGGCATTGCGAGACAAAGTGGACACCACCCGTTGGGTACCCGGTTCGTTGATGGACAATGATTTACCGGTAACCGCCTGGCGTCGTCAGGAAAGGGAGCGATTGCTGGGAGAGGGCGTTGGTTCAAGGCTGGCCTTGGACGAAGTTCGACCCGCCAACCTGGGGTTGTTGGGCCCGGTTCGATGGGTAGGCGAAGAGGCGCGGCCCCTGCTTCCGGATCATACCGGTGGGGATTGGTTGCCCGGTTTTGAACCCAATACCATTGCACGAATCGCATCGACCCTCTTTGCGGCCAAGCCCAAATCAACATCGACAGTCCTCAAATCCAGCCCCTATGTCAAGGCCTCCTCCATTGA
The DNA here is from genome assembly GCA_049317645.1 of Bacteroidia bacterium. Lineage (GTDB taxonomy): Bacteria > Bacteroidota > Bacteroidia > UBA7662 > UBA7662 > SYHX01. The sequence goes on along the minus strand of JBMOHV010000016.1, from coordinate 29,212 downwards.
CCATGTGAGCCTACAGGCTGGAAGTACCTTGTTGCAGGGCCGAATGCCCCTTTTGTCCGCAAGTCGTATGCATACATTGCATGCAAGGCCCGGTGCCGTGGTGAGGGTTGGTTTATCGGATTTGCCCGAAGACCGCAACCTCTCTGCCGGTTTGATGATTCTTCAGTCGTTGTCTGATTTTCAATCGTATCTGCTTTACGAGAACTTGAGTGGTTTGGTCGATTGGCGTTTGATGGGCGTTTATTCCAAAGTCCCTGCCAGCCTACCGATAGGGGGCGGTTTTGGGGGCGGATCGGGTTCGGTTAATCCGGCGCAGGTTTGGGAGGTTTATGGGTCCATGACCCGGCCATTGGGGGTTTACTCCGGGGTTTCGGCGACGTTTGGTTCTGTGTTATCGCGTGAAAATCTTCCTTTGAACCCGGATTTTCCCAAAGACAACGGGAGTATACGTCATCAAATGACGGGTCTTCGATTGGAATGGATGACCGATCGAAGTCGTCGTTCCTCCGGGGCCCTGTGGAAAGGCTACCGGGCCAAAGTTTTTCATGAATTTTATCTGAGTTCCGGGACAACGAGCGGTTCTGGGGCGCTCTTTGGGTTGGATGCACGTGCATATCAGCCACTTATGGGAGGAATGGTCTGGGCGAGCCGCTTGGCTTTTCAGCATTCAACCGGAGCGCTGCGTGCCAATTATATGGTAGGTGGCATGGAGCAATGGCTGATGCCTCGTATCAACGGGGACATGCCGGTGCCCCCTTCCAATCGGGTCTTGCTGAACGGTTTGGCAGCGCCGGTCCGGGGTCTTCCCATCAATACCATGAACGGCTCTTCGTTTATGGGTGCGGGCACCGAGGTACGATGGATTCCGGCGGCCATGCGTGCCGCTGTTCCGGTGGGCTCTGAGTTTTGGAGGAATTTTCAGCTCGCTGCATTTCTGGATGCCGGAACGGCTTGGAAATCGGGTGGCTTCCTAAAAACAGATAGCACGCTTTTCCCAACACAAATTAACAGAGACCCGGTGCGCGTTCGGGTTGATCGCCAACTTTCACCGTTGCTTTGGTCCTACGGCGTTGGAGTACGCGCCCATCTTTTGGGTTACTCCATCCGTTTGGATAGGGCCTGGGGGCAGGAACACCGGGTTCGATTGGCCCCAACTTGGGTGCTGTCTTTGGGCTTGGATTTCTGATTTTCGGCCTCCCAAGGCGGTTCGAAGGTGCAGTTGGGGCGGCTTGGGCTATCTTTGTGAATCGTCCTAAACCCTGTTTTGCCATGAATGCTGATACGACGCCTTTGTTTCTGTTTTTGGGGAACCTAAGTACCGGGGAATTAATCCTGATTTTTGCGGTGGTGCTCTTGCTGTTTGGGGCCAAGCGTATTCCCGAACTTGCCCGCGGTTTGGGCAAGGGCATACGGGAATTCAAAGACGCTTCCTCCGGCATTCGCAAGGAAATCGAGAAGGAGACCGAAACCCGCAGCGAAAACCGTTCCTGAACCCCCTAAAGAATCGGGTTTGATTTTTGATGGTATTCAATGTTATCACGATCGTCTTCGTTCGGGTCAGCAAACCGTTCGGGCCGAAGTGCTTGCTTGTTTGGAAAGAATCCGCAAGTATGAATCCTACGGTGCCTTCTTGGAAGTTTACGCCGAAGAGGCTTTGGCCAAGGCGGATGCCTTGGATGCCCAAGGTTTTGGCGGCGATTTAGCTCCGCTCACCGGGGTGGTAGTGGGTATCAAAGATAACATTTGTTACAAAAACCATCGTCTAACCGCGGGCTCACGGATTCTCGAAGGTTTTGTTTCGCTGTATTCAGCAACAGTTGTCGAGCGCTTGGAAGAGGCAGGGGCGGTCATTATGGGTCGTTTGAATTGCGACGAATTTGCGATGGGATCTTCCAACGAAAATTCCGCCTTTGGTCAGGTTCGCAACCCACTGGATCCGGAACGAGTTCCCGGTGGTTCTTCAGGTGGATCGGCTGCCGCGGTGGCTTTTGGAGGTTGCCATTTGAGCCTTGGCACGGATACCGGCGGTTCGGTTCGACAACCAGCGTCGTATTGTGGTTTGGTGGGGATCAAACCCACCTACGGAAGGGTATCACGGCACGGGATCGTTGCCTTCGGTTCTTCTTTTGATCAAGTAGGGGTTTTTGGGGAGCACCTCGAAGATGCCGTTACACTGCTCACTTGCATATCGGGGGCTGACGATCATGACGCAACGTGCACGGCGAGCCCCGGCGAGCCCCTGAATACCTCCTCTTCGAACGGTCCATACCGTTTGGGATACAGCCCCGAATGGATGGAAAACCCTGCCTTGAACCCGGTTTGGCGCCAACGAATGCAGGAGGCCATGAAAACTTGGGAAGAAGCGGGCCACACCTTGGTGCCCTGTTCGGTGCAAGGGCTGGAATACGCCATCCCGGTCTACTATATTTTGGCGACTGCCGAAGCGTCTTCCAACCTGAGTCGCTATGCCGGGATGCATTATGGATACCGATCCCCGGAGGCTCATTCCTTGGAAACAACCCTCAAAAAATCCAGGTCGCAGGGTTTTGGGCCCGAGGTTCAGCGTCGCATTCTTTTGGGGACGTTTGTGTTGAGTGAAGGCTATTACGACGCCTACTATGCCAAAGCCCAGAAGGTGCGCCGTCAGCTGAAAGATCGCTTTGATCAGGTCTTTGAATCATGCGATGCCTTTGTTTTGCCGACCACCGCGGGCTCTGCTTTTCGTTTGGGTGAAAAAAGCAACGACCCCCTGGCCATGTACCTCGAAGATCAATTCACCGTTTTGGCCAATCTAACCGGCCTACCCGCCCTTTCGATTCCTTTTGGTCCCGATACCAACGGTATGCCTTTGGGATTACAGTTCATGGGTCCTTCCTTTGGGGAAGCGGCTCTTTTTGAAATAACCGGACGCCTACAAGCGTTGGTTCCAAACATTCAACCTTTATGAACAAGGCCTTTCTTTGGATTTTTATGGGCTTGCTTGCAGTCCAAAATTTGCAAGCCCAAAGCGTTTCCTCCTCCGATCCGGGAAACCGCTCTCCTTTTGATTTGGCCAACGAAGCCATTGTTCGTCAATTGGACAGTGTCGTTTCGCTGCGTTTTTTCAAAAAAGATCATACGGGACAACCCCGCCTTCCCAACAAATACGGGTATGCTCCCGATTACATCCCACCGCTTTCGGATTCGGTGATTTCCTTTCGGATGCGTCAAATTCAATCGCCCATTCCGATGCGGAACAATTCGTATGTAAGGGGCTTTATCGAAATGTATGGCATTCGCAAAAAGGCCCTGACCGAAAGGGTCTTGGCGTTGAGCAAATACTACTACCCGGTTTTTGAGGCGGCCCTGGAACGCCATAACATGCCTCACCAACTCAAGCACTTGGCCGTGGTGGAATCCGCCTTGAATCCATCGGCGGTCAGCCGGGTTGGGGCTTCGGGCCTTTGGCAATTCATGTACAGGACCGGTATGCAATACGGCCTCAAAGTCAATTACTATTCCGACGAGCGGCGGGACCCCTACTTGGCCAGCGATGCTGCTTGTCGCTTCATGAAAGATTTGTATCACACCTACAACGATTGGTTGTTGGTTTTGGCGGCTTACAATTGCGGGCCTGGCAATGTGAACAAGGCCATTCGGCGCTCGGGGGGCAAAACAACCTTTTGGGAAATCATGCCTTACTTGCCCGCGGAGACCAGGGGTTATGTTCCGGCCTTTATTGCGGTCACCTATTTGATGACCTATCCCGCAGAACACAATTTGCAGCCATTTGCGCAGGTGGCCCTTCCTTTGGAAACCGATACGGTGGCAGTGCAGGGCCCTCTGCCGCTGAGCTATTTCGCTCAAATGATCGGCATAGAGGCCGACATGCTGGCCTTGATGAATCCTCAGCTCAAGCAGAAATTTGTACCGGCCGGTTACCCTGAATACACGCTTCATATCCCGGCACGCCTTGCGCCCGAGTTCGAAAAGAAAAGACCGGTTTACCTGGCGTACCTCTACGAGTTGACCCAGTCCAAGGCCTTGGCCGAACAAGCCCGCGAAGCCACCAACCGATTGGCCACACCGGATTCGGCCAATATACCCTACGCCACTTGGAAGTACCACCGGGTCCAAAAAGGCGATAATTTGGGACGTTTAGCCGGCCAATACCGTACATCGGTTTCCGAATTACGCCGAATCAATAACCTAAGATCCAATCAATTGCAGGCTGGTCAGCGATTGAAGGTGCAACGATTGGGTGGTTCATTGCCAGCAGTGGAGGACAGCGTGCGCGCTTCTGCTGAATTGGCCATCGCACCTACAGAAATCAAACGGGATACGACGGCTGTTCAGGCGGCTGCTCCCGCCCCGGTTGATCGCATCAACAAAGAAGGGCGTTCCTATCGGGTTCGTCAAGGCGACACCCTTTGGTCCATTTCCAAAAAATTTGATGGCGTTACGGTGGCCGATTTGATGAAGCATAACAACCTCTCGTCGTCCAGTAAATTGACCCCCGGGATGGTTCTCAAAATTCAACGAGGCTGATTTTGTGTTCCCGAGAACCATGGTGAGGCAAGGCATAGGGCGCTTCGGGGGTGGCCTGTTGGTTTTGTTGCTGATGGGGTCTTGTGATCAACAGGGTCTGCAACCGGATTCTTTGGGTGCCGTTGCCGAAATCATGTTGGATTGCCGTCCCGAGGAATGGCAGGGGGAAACCGGTCGTCGTCTTCGCAAAGTGTTATCCGCGGAACAATTCGGATTGCCACAGCCCGAGCCTTGGTTCAGGCTTCTGCCCACCCAGGATTTGGGGGCCAATAAATTCAAGGATCGTCATCGCCTGATTTTGCGACTGCGTTCGGCAGATCGTCAGGGTTCCTTGCCCAAGGAGCTCCGAACCGTATCCGCCCAGTCGTTGGCCGCCAAAGGGATTTACCTGGGGGTCGTACGACATCCAAGGGCGTTTCCACAGGCCGAGGTTTGGCTGATTTATCGGGATACAGCAACCTTGTTTGCTTTTCTTGATCCCCCAACATCTCCCTTGCTGGATCGATTGAAACAATTGGATCAACGCTTGATCCTGGATCGAGTCGGTCGATTGAGCCGTGCGGACACCCTCATTACCTTGATCAAAGACAGTTTAGGGTTCAGCCTTTCTGCGTTGCCGGGGGATTACCGAATCCGTTCTTTGAAGCGCGACTGGGTTTGGTTGAGTCGTGAAATACCCAATGGAACTATGAATTGGTGTCTGTGGAGAGTCAAAGACGCCGCCGATCTTCCTTTGGTAGCACCGATTTTTCGAGATTCCTTGCTTCAAAAAAACCTACCCGGGCCAAGCCCTGGGTCGTATTACCAAACCGAGCGGCTGTTGCCAACTCGTCAGCAATCGCTGGCCTTGGGCCCCAAAGCGGGGTCGTCGGTGGTGGAAATTCGAGGCCTTTGGACGATGCACGGTGATTTTATGGGAGGGCCTTTTGTACATCACACCTGGATTTCCGGAAAAGACCGCATGCACAGCGAAGTTTTTGTGTACAATCCCAACGAGCCCAAGCGTGCTTGGCTTCGGGAATTGGAATCCTTGAGCCTGGCTTGTGCCGATTCCATGGTCCAACGTGATCAATCTTTGAAACCATGAAAGACGCCCCTGTTTTTTTGGATGCCTACCGCGTTTTGTTGCTGGGATCCGGTGCGCGGGAACATGCCATGGCCCAGTCTATGGCGGCCAGTCCCCGTTGCGATCGGCTTTGGGTGCATCCGGGCAATGCAGGGACCGAAGCTTGGTCGGTTGACCAACCCTTGGATTGGCGTAACATCGAACAGTTGGCGGATTTTGTTCAGCGAAACGGAATTCAACTCCTGGTGGTTGGACCCGAAGAGCCGCTGGTCCATGGCTTGGTGGACCAATGCCGGCTTCATCCATTGTTACAAGATTTGTTAATCGTGGGTCCCAATGCCGAAGGGGCAAGGCTCGAAGGAAGTAAGGATTTTTCAAAGGCTTTTATGCAGCGGCACGGCATACCCACCGCTGCAGCTCGTACGTTTCGGGCTGAACAAAGGGGAGAGGCCGAGGCCTATCTTCGTCAGCATGCCATGCCGGTGGTTCTCAAGGCCGATGGGTTGGCTGCGGGCAAAGGTGTTCTGATATGTGATACGACCCAAGAGGCCTTGGAGTCTTTGGCGCTTTTTTGGACCGAGCAGAAGTTTGGCGAGGCCGGAGCCAAGGTATTGGTTGAAGAATTTCTGGAAGGGATTGAATGCTCTGTTTTTGCCTTGTGCGACGGCCAAGATTATGTGTTATTGCCCCCCGCCAAAGATTACAAAAGGGTGGGCGAAGGCGATACAGGTCTCAATACAGGGGGCATGGGGGCGGTTTCGCCACCTCCTTTTGCCACACCTGAACTGATGCGTCGAATCGAAGAAAGCATCGTTCGGCCTACGCTGCAGGGTCTGCAGTCCGAAGGGGTCGATTACCGTGGATTCTTGTTTGTGGGCCTCATGAAAGTGGGCGAGGAGCCCATGGTGATTGAATACAATGTGCGGATGGGTGATCCGGAAACCGAAGCCGTCATGCCCCGGCTCCAGAGCGATTTATTGGAACTTTTGGTCGCTGCAGCCTCAGGAAAATTGAGCGGCATGGAATTGAGGGTGGACCCTCGTTTTGCGGTGACCACCGTGGTCTGTTCCGGCGGGTATCCCGGAGAACTTCGATTGGGTTATCCTATGACTGGTTTGACGGGGAGGGATTATGCCGAAGGCGAAAGGCTATTCCATGCCGGGACCAAGCGAGAAGGGGCGGACTGTGTGAACAGGGGCGGACGCGTCGTGGCCGCGACGGTACTGGATGCGGATTTGAAGGAGGCAGCCAGAAGAAGCTTGGCCTTGGCCCAAGAAATCCACTTTGAGGGAGCCTTCTGTCGTAGGGATTTGGGCCAAGACTTGTAGCAGGCCCATCAACCCTTTGGGTCAAAAAGAGTTACAACAAATATTTTTGGTGAATGCGCCACCACCGATCCGGCAATTCATCCGAGGAGGCCTGTAGGTAGTCATCGTAGGTACAGGGCACCAAAAGGGCTCGCTCACGTTTGGAGCCTTTGGGAACCGGCAAAGTGACCTCCAGCCACCATCGACCACTTTTTTGGCTTTTGATAAAAATCAACTCGTGATTACCCTGCAGGGCCATGGTATAACGGGTGAAATTTCGCGAATTGATTTTGGGCACATCATCGCAACGTTGACTGTAACCTTCGACGAGGTACCACAAGGCCTGGGCCAGGGTTGCGGCACCGGTCCCCTGATCATTCGGTAAAGCCTGGTAGTCACAGAAAAAGGCGACCCGTAACAAATCGTTGGCACCTGCGTAATGGCATAACTGGCATAATTCGTGGGCCCACAGCCCGTTGGGTCCACCCATGGGGTTGCCATCGGCATCGGACCAACGCACTGCACTGAGGCTAAAGGCACTGAGATGCGAGGAGCGCAAAAGTGGTTCGGCCCTTTCGGGGTGTTGGCGCAGGGCGCCCAGCCTCAATTGTTCAAAACGCATTTGTTCCAAGAGCGCGTTTTCTTCGGGCTCGGACCAATGGGATTGAAATGCCAAACATGAAAGATTAAACAGGTGGGTCGAATCCTTCTCAACCAATTGTCGGAGCACGGTCGAATAGGCAGGTGCATGAGGTCCTGTTTGGAAATGCGTGCGGGCCGAAACCACGGAAACGTCGGTGGGCCCTCTCCCGCTAAAGCCTTGAAAAATACCGCGTAGAAAATCCAAACGCCCTCCTATCCAAACAGGGAAATGCCCCTGTTCCAACAACTCAGAGGTCACCGAAGCCAAAGCGGATTGGGTATCCTCCGGACTTTGGCCCGGGATCATATTCCCCAAATCGGCCAACAAAGGGTATCCTTCGGCCACCGATAATTCATAGAAATACTGCCGAATCCGGTCGGCCCCTGCAACAAGATTCTCCGGTTGTTCCTCAAAACCTGATTCGACCGGCCGCGTCTCCATGAGAGGCCTGTAATCATCCAAGCCAATGAGAACCATGCAGGGTTGCTCTGGCAAATGGTGGCGGGTCGCGGCGCGAAGGATTCGATGACCCAGGGTATGGGCCGGGTAGGCGGATGAATCCGGGACCAACGAGGGGTCCGGAGGATTAAAAAAATCCAAATCCTTCATGAACAGTGGCTAGGTACGGAGACGAAAGCGAAAAGACCCCGGATCAGCGACGACCCAGTGTCATCTCGAGGCTCACCGGAACTTGACCCAAGGTTCCACCGTCGTAAGTGACCACGGTGCGCAGCTGTTGGGTGCTGGTGCCGTTGAAGAGAACCTTGAATTTGTAAACCTGGTTGCTGGTATCCACCAGGGTGATGGTATCGACCGTGTTGGTCCAGGTGCCTTGGCCACTCAAACGCACGGTATCCAAAGGAAAGGGAATCGTGGGCGGCAAGGAGGGCCTGAATTTGATGTCATAATTGACCACCTTGGACGGGGTGTTGATGAATTCAATGTAGCCGGCTTGCGATGTCCCCCCGTTCACCGGAATCTGCTGCCCCAGGACCGAAACGGTGGCGGCATAGGTCAGGCTGTCCACGTCCCAAATACCAGCCAAACGATTGGCATAGGTCTGGGCGGGGGTCAGGGTATTCCCTGGGTTGTCTTCTTTTTTGCAGGATATTCCCCAAAGACCGAGACAAAGCAGGATGGACAGGAATTTTTTCATGGCATTTTTTTTCAAATTTAAGGTTTTGTTGCCCTAAATCAAATGCAATGGTTGCGGTTCAAAGGGACCAGCGGACGACTTTGTCAAATATTGTCAATGATTCGCCTTTTTTTTGAGCAAACATAATTTATATTTTAGTATCCCTAAATTTGATAAAAATTAAGCGACAGAACCCGGACTCCATTTGTTATGCTGCTGTTAACCATTAAAATAACCCTGCTAAGTTGTTTGCTGGTTTTGTTTCAGACGGACGGTGCCGTACCGGCCAGTACATCGCCCTTTCGTTCGGATTCCTCGGACCCCTGCGGTTTGTCTCCTATGTTTTTTCCGGGTCCGGCACCGTCGGCTACCCAGTGGGGTTGGAAATGGACCTGCCAGGAACACCATAACGGCTTGGTTCCTGTTCGGGTGGCCCGTCCCACGCAGACTCCATCCTTGGACAGCCAACATCTCCAAAAATTGGAGCAATGGCTTCAGTCTTCTTCCGAGGAGGCCCGTCATCCGAAAGTTTTGGCAGGGGTTTTGATTTCGGCCTCGGTTGCTTCCGTACACGAGCAATGGGAATGGGTCGGTCGATGCTTGGATTTTTTGGCCAACCACGGTCAGCCTTGGCCCAAGGCCTTGGAGAATCAGGCCCCTGTTTTGGAATGGTTGGCACTTCGGTACGAAGGGGCCCGACTTCAAAGCTTTCGCTCCCCGGAGGGTCGAACGTTGGAAGACGGGGGGTTTTTGGCACGCTTGAGGGCTCGTTCAACAACAAACGCTGGATTCCAAGGCCACATGGCTTGGGATCTCACATTGGCCTATGAGCGTTACCATTGGTCGATGTTGGAGGGTCGACCGACCGATGCCATGGCCTATTATCGTGAAGCCCAGCATTTTCACAGCACCATGATTGCAGAGAGGCTCTCAGAGACAAAGAGCCCCGTTGAGGCTCAGCGGGGCAATGGATTCCCCTTTTGGGATTACCGGTTGGGGTTGTGGCTATTGGTGCTCTTTTTGGCCGGTGCCTGGTATCGAACGGGTCGTGGAAATGCCTCAAGCCCATTCTTTGGGAGGGATGACCAAGATGCACGCAGTAGCCATGTTTGGGATTTTTCGACACCTTCTACAGATGATTTATCCAGACTTCGTGCCATGAAGGTATTCACGACCGAGGACTGGGAAAGCTACAAAATCGAGTTTGAACAGAATTGCCCCGGGTATATCTCTTGGGTCATGAGCATAGGGCCCGGGATGACGCAGGGGGAACTTCGTACCGCCTGCATGATTCGTTTGGGTTTGACTAGCAGGGAAATTGCCAGGGCTCAAAACATCGGGGTCTACGGGGTGTCCCAATCAAGGTACCGGCTCCGAAAGCGATTGGGATTATCAACCCGGGACTCCATCGAGCAAGTGCTCTTCCCGCGGGGGGGGTTGGGTTAAGTTGATTGAAGGGTCTGCGACCGTAGTTCCAGCATTTGGAGGGCGGTATAAGCCGCCTCCTGGCCCTTGTGACCGTGTTCGCCCCCCAGTCTTTGGCGGGCTTGTTCGGTATCAAGCACCGTTAGAACCCCGTTCACCATGGGCCGGCCTTCCCGCAGGCTCAAATCCATGAGGCCTCGGTTCACGGCTTCGGCAATGAGATCAAAGTGCGGGGTTTCGCCCTTGATGAGGCAACCCAAAGCAATGACGGCATCCACCGGGGGTTTCAAAGCACAGAACCAAGAAGATGCCACGGGGATTTCAAAGCAACCGGGTACCTGGTAGGTTTCGATCTGGTCCTCACCAAGGCCCCTTTCCAGAAGAACGGAGCGGCACCCTCGTTCCAATTCCTCGGTGATTTCCCGATTCCAAAGCGCCACCACGATGCCAATACGCCAACGGTCCAGGCCTTGGACCTTGCCAGGAGTCGGAGCGTGGTGAAAGCCCGTCTTGGTCCAAGAATCGTCTGGAATCATGACCGTTGAAGGCAAGATTGATCTAGGATTTCAAACGCACCCGGGTCAGGTAGCGGTCGACATTTTGACCTTCGGTGCTCTGGGGATACTCCCGCTGAATGCGCTCGTAACATTCCAAAGCTTTTTCCTTTTGTCCGGTTTTTTCGGCGATCTCTCCCGCCCGTTGCAGGTAGAAAGGCGTGGTGAATTCGTTGGCCTTGAATTGAGAAGCCTTGAGGTAATATTCCAGGGCTTCGCGATCGTCTTTGAGTTGCAGATGGGCATCGCCTTGACAACCCAATGCGATACTGCCCAAGACAGGGTCCGAGGTTTTGAAGGACTGCAGGGCCTCCAGGGCTTCCTTCGATTGACCTAAGCGCAAGTAGCTGACGCCCAGGTAGTAACGAGCCAAATTTCCGGCAGGTGTCCAGCGGTAATCTTCGGCGATTTCTTCAAATCCCGGGAAATTTCCATCTCCTTTGACCGCGAGATTGAGCGAATCGTTTTCGAAATAACGTTCGGCAACGTGCATGAGGTTCACGGCTTCTTTTTGTTGTGTTGGGAGATAGACCCCCCAGATATAATAGGCGCCCAGGACCAAGGCCAGCAAACCGCCTCCGGCGTAGGTTATGATTTGTTTGTTCTGCTCCCAAAAGGCTTCGACTTTGCCGAGGCCTTGTGGCAAATCCAGGGCTTCGATTGGATCAAGGCCTTGGGGTTCGTTGGTTTTGGGGTTGGATGCCATGTGAACGGTCGGATTGGTTGGAAAAATAGGGGGTTAATCGGTGATATAGGGGTAATCGCTTTGGATGTAAACGTCCTTATACATTTCGGAGACATCCGGCCAAGGGGATTCCTCCGCAAAGGTGACCGCCTCCTGTACCATTGTTTCGAGTTTTTCTTCGAGCTGTTCAAAAGCCGCCTCGTCCAAAAGGCCTTGGGCCATCATTTGGTTTTTGAGCTGTTCAATCGGGTCTTGTTCCTTGTAGGCCTCGACTTCTTCTTTGGTCCGGTATTTGGCAGGATCGCTCATGGAGTGACCGCGGAAGCGATACGTGCGGATTTCCAAGAGGGTGGGTCCATCACCGGAACGGGCGCGGGCCACTGCTCTTTCCATGGCTTCGTGGACGGTCCAAACACACATGCCGTCCACGGCTTCGGAAGGCATTCGGTAGGAAAGGCCAATTTCATGCAATTCCATCACGTTGGTGGTACGCTGAACGGAAGTGCCCATCGCGTACCCGTTGTTCTCAATCACAAAGATGACCGGGAGGTTCCAAAGCATGGCCATGTTAAAGGTTTCGTGCAAGGCGCCCTGTCGGACGGCCCCGTCCCCCATAAAACAAACATTGACATTGGTATTGCCCAGGTATTTGTCCGCAAAGGCCAAGCCAGCTCCCAAGGGGATTTGACCTCCTACAATGCCGTGGCCCCCGAAAAAGCGGTGCTCCTTGCTAAAAAGGTGCATGGAACCGCCTTTGCCCTTGGAGCAACCGGTGGCCTTCCCGTACAGTTCGGCCATCACCGATCCCGGACTCAAACCACAGATAAGGGCATGACCGTGGTCCCTGTACGCGGTGATCACCGAATCTTGGGGTGTAATCGCCGAATAGGTACCGGCCACGATGGCTTCCTGGCCGATGTAGAGGTGGCAAAAACCTTTGATTTTTTGCTGTCCATAAAGCTGAGCACATTTTTCTTCAAAACGCCTCATCAAAAGCATGTCGTGAAGCCATTTTTGGGCCTGAGCCGGGGATAATTTTGGGTCTGCCATCGAATTTTCCAAAAGAGGCGCTAATATACGCCCCACGACCCCGCCTTAAGTCTCTACCATGTTTTTGAACCGATTGCAATTGGTGGATTACCGCCTTGAATCAGCCTGCAGCCTGGATTTGGGGGCATCGTGGGTGGCGTTCACCGGGCCCAATGGCACGGGCAAAACCAATTTGTTGGATGCCGTTCACTTCCTGTGCCTGGGTCGAAGCTATTTTACCCGTCAGGATAGCCAGCTAGTGCGCTTTGGTAGCCGGGGATTTCGGCTGGAAGGTCGCTTTGGCCCGCAGCCGTCCCCGCATTTACCGAATCCTTCGGTGAGCGGCCGCGAAGAAGCCCAGGTAACGGTGGTTTACAGAACAGGGGTCGGCAAGGAAATGGCCGTGAATCAGGTGGTGTACCCCCGGCTGAGCGAGCACCTGGGTCGCATGCCCGTTGTGATGATAGCTCCCGGTGATACGATTTTGTTGGAAGGAACCGGTGCCGAACGCAGGCGGTTTACCGATATGTTGCTGGCCCAGACCAAGCCCGACTATGTGCAGGCTTTGCTCAAAAGGGATCATCTTTTGGGCCAACGCAACGCTTTGCTCAAAGCCGCCCGGCATGGACCTGCCCCGGATGCTGCGCTGATGGATTGTTACGATGAGGAATTGATCCAATGCCACCAAATCATTGCCGAGGTTCGCGCCTCCTGGGTCGGTGGCTTTGCGCCTTTGATGCAGGGCCTGTACCGACCTATTGCAGGCGATGCCGAACAGGCCACGATGACCTACCAGCCCGATCAGCCATCCTATGCGGACACCTTTCAAAAGCCAAGCCTGCAACGTGAAATCGAGGCCGGTCACACGCTTTGGGGTACCCAGCGGGATGATTTGGAATTTGAATTGGGCCGAAAGTCGGTACGTAGGTATGCATCGCAAGGTCAACGCAAATCGTTTTTGCTGGCGCTCAAGCTAGCCCAATGCGCTTTTTTCTTGGACGAAGGCAAATCCCACGTCACCCTTTTGTTGGATGATTTTTTTGAAAAACTGGATGCCGCGCGGTTGCAGGGTTTGGTTCAGGCGATCCAAAAATTATCCAAGCGAGGCGTTCAGGTATTTTTGAGCGATACAGGCAAAGAAAGGGTGCGAGATTTGATGGAACAATGTCAACAGCCTTGCCTCTTTGTGGATACCCCCCTCCAGAATTCAACCTCCTAACAAACCCCGATCGATGATGAAGTCTTTGAACCCCCGTTTTGCTTTCACGGTCACAACCCTGGCCTGGATGGGCCTGGCCTGCCTGGTTTTGGGCCTGGGGGCTTGCCAACCGAAGGGGCCCAACGATTCGGTCGAATCAACCCACCATGATTCGCTCGCTCTGCGCACGCTCTTGCGTTCAGGCATGGATTCCCTCGAAAAAGTTCTTTCCGCCGATTCCTTGGGAATTTCTCCGCAAACGGCCCCCTTGGATAGTTTGGCGACCACCTGTCTGCGTTTCGCATCGGTCTTTCCTCGGGACCCCTATGCGCCGGTTGCGCTCTGGAAAGCAGCGCAGGTTTTGCGCAGCCTGGGGGATGTTGAGGGGACGGTCCGATGTGGGAAAGCCTTGGTGGATGCTTACCCCGCCCATCCTTTGGCCCCGATCGCTTTGTATTTCAACGCCGTTGTCCTCAACGAGGACGGTGGGGTCCAAGAAGCGGCCGCCTTTTATTTGGACCGGCTGAGCGAGGAATACCCCGGGGATAGCCTTGCGCAAGATGCAGCCTTGTACCGTCAGACCCTGGGAATGAAGCAGGAAGACTGGAACAAGCGTCTAAAAAACCAGAACTAAGCAGCTGTTTTCTTAGCGATCCTGCAGCCGGTGCATCAGGGCGTTGGGGCTGAGGGGTTCGCTAAAGGCGCCCCGGTCGGCCACGACGATATGCCCGGTTTCTTCGGAAACCAAAACGACCAAGGCATCGCTTTGTTCGCTGAGTCCCAAGGCGGCCCGGTGACGCATCCCGTACCCTGCACTCTGCGGACTTGATTGATCGCTCAGCGGTAGCATGCAGGATGCCGCAATCACGCGGCCACCGGACAACAAGACCGCGCCATCGTGCAGGGGGGAATCCTTCGCAAAGAGAGCCTGCAATAATTCGGTGTTTGGTAGCGCATCGAGGGCGGTGCCAGTGGCCGCAATCGGTTGTAAATCAGCCAAACGCTCGATAACCAAAAGGGCCCCGGTCCGGGTTTCGGCCAAGCGTGCACAGGCCTCGGCCACCGACCGAACCCAGCCGTGATCCTGGGTGCTGTCGTGATTTTCGTGATCCAGCCAACGACGAACTTGGGTAATGCGAGCCGATTCAGCTTTGCGCCCAATGAGTAGCAGGAAATTTCGAATCTCGGGTTGGAAAACAACCACCAAAGCGAGGACGCCTAATCCCACAAACTGTCCCAAGAGGGCCGTAAACAAGGGCAATTCAAGCCAAACCCCCAGGCGAAAAAGCAGGTTAAAAACCAGTACACCTAACAATAGATAAAGAATCAAACTGCCCCGGACCAATCGCCAGGCCAAACCCAGGAGTAGGGCTACAAGGCTCCAATCCAAGATGTTATGCCAGTTGATTCCAATCGAGGTGTCCATGGTGTCGTACGGCCGGGGTTGAAAAAAGAAGCAGTGAATGAGGGTCTAAGAACGCTGAATAGCTCAAGAAATTTTGAGCAGGTCTTCTCGGTTTTGGAAAAGGCACCAGAGGTTGATGCATTGCGCGGCTTCGACTACATCGTGAACCCTCAGAAGACGAGCGCCTTGGGTGAGTGCGATGGCATGCAGGGCGGTGGTTCCATTCAGGGCGCGGGCGGGGTCCAGGCCCAGGGGGCGGTAGATCATGGATTTGCGGGATAGGCCAGCCATCACCGGCCATCCATGGGCCACCAATTCGGGAAGTCTTTGGAGAATTTGATAGTTCTGCCCCTGGTTTTTGGCAAAGCCAAAGCAGGGATCCAAAAGGAGAGCGGGTGCTCCCGCCTGGTTCAGTGCCTCTGCGTTTTGAATCAAAAAATCAAAGACTTCGGCAGGGGCATCGCCGTAATCGGTCAAGGAAGCCATGTTTTCGGGCCTGCCCCGCAGGTGGCCCAGGATGTAGGGGACCTTTTGCTGCAGAATGAGAGGGTGCATTTGGGGATCCAGCGTACCTCCAGACACATCGTTGATCATCCCTGCACCGCAACGGATGGCCGTACCGGCCACCGAGGCTCGGTAGGTATCAACCGAGATCAAAGCTCCTGGGAAGGCGGCAAGGACGGCTTCGAGGCCGGCTTGGATGCGCTCCTCCTCTTCCAGGGGGTCCACTTGGAAGGACCCAGGACGGGTGGAACAAGCGCCCAGGTCCAGGATATCGGCACCTTGACCTAGCATGGCGCCGGCCCGGTCCACGGTTTCGGTGGCGTTCAACCCAACCCGGCTGGGGGCGTAAAACGAATCGGTGGTCAGGTTGAGGATCCCCAAAATGCGGGGCCGCTCCAGGCTCAGGATTTGATTCTTGAAGGTTAGGCGAAGCGTGGAAGGGTTCATCGTGATGTAAATTTATCCCCCAAAACATGCCATGCAGACCTTGACGGCTTTTGACAACGTGCTTCTGGAGTGCAGGTCCTTGTTCGAGGCCAAAACCAGAGACTACGGTACCTCGTGGCGGGTTTTTCGGCTTCCATCCCTGACCGATCAGCTCTACATCAAGGCCTGTCGAATTCGTAACATTGAACAGAAGGGCTATCACCGCGTGAGTGAAGGCGTTCGTCCCGAATGGGTTGCGATGATTAATTACGCCATCATGGCGTTGATTCAATTGGATCTGGGGGAATGCTCCGAGGAAGCGCTGAGCATCGACATGGCTTTGGGCTATTACGACCAACAGGTTGCGCACAATCGGGATCTCCTCGCCAACAAAAACCACGATTACGATGAGGCCTGGAGAGAAATGCGCCCCACCTCCCTGACCGACATGGTCTTGGTCAAGCTCCTTCGAATCAAACAAATTGAAAGCAATCGCGGCCAGGCCGAGGTCAGCGAAGGAGTCGAAGGAGGATACCGTGACATATTGAATTACGCAGTTTTTGCCCTGATTCGCCTCGATGGCGACCCTCATTCACCCAATCCATCCTTATGATCGCATTGTTAAGATTTTTGACCGGAGGTCTTTTTATTTTTTCGGGACTTATCAAAGCCAACGATCCCTTGGGCTTTGGCTACAAGTTGGAAGAATACTTTGTTGTTTTTGGCATGGATTTTTTGAATCCCTTGGCCACAGGCCTGGCTATTGCAATCTGTGTTTTGGAAGTCGTGTTGGGCATGGCTTTGTGGGTTGGCTGGAAGACCAAAGCGGTTACCTGGTGGTTGTTGGGCTTGGTGGTCTTCTTTACTTTTTTGACCTTTTGGTCGGCTTGGTTCAAGGTCGTAACCGACTGCGGTTGTTTTGGGGATTTTATGAAATTAACCCCTTGGCAGAGTTTTTCCAAGGATGTGGTCCTGCTTGCGATGATTACGGTATTGTGTTACCAAAGAACACGCATTCGGCCCCTAGGCCCTGCCATCCTAGGAACCAGCATGGTGGGTTTGACGGCCATAGGAGTAACAGCCTTGTCGTTTTATACCTGGAATGATTTGCCTCTGTTGGACTTTAGGCCCTATGCCGTGGGCAAAAACTTGCCCGAAGGAATGGCTATCCCTGATGGCGCTCCTCGGGATGTTTACAAGGATGTTTGGCAGTACCGAATCAACGGCGTAGTCAGTCGCTTTGCGACCGAAGATTCTCCGTGGGATAGCCTTCAAGCCGATGGTCGACCTGCGGAGTTTGTGGATCGTCAAACCGAATTGGTGACCAAAGGGTATGTGCCACCCATTCACGATTTTGTGGTCAGTGATTTGAATGGCAACGATTATACCGGTGATTTTTTGGGGGCGGAACATGCGGTATTTATTGTCTCGCCTTTTTTGGAAAAAGCGAGGGGTGATGCCTGGATCAAGGTGGCGGCGTTGGTGGATTGGGCCCGGCGCAACGATATCAAGATTGCGATTTTGACGGGCAGTGGACGGGAAGAAATTGAATCCTTTGGAAAACGTTTTGCAGCGGACTCTTGGCCCTTTTATCAAGCGGACGGGACCGTCCTCAAAACCATGATGCGCTCCAATCCGGGTCTTGTCTTGTTGAACAAGGGTACGGTCCTAGACCTGATCCCTGCGCGTCGACTTCCCAGTCCCGATGAAATAGGCCGCCGGATCGGATCGCTTCGCTAAGTTGAGGGCCAACGAGGTGAACACGAGGACTCTTCGTTGGTTGTTGGGGCGTTTATTCAACGCGGTCCTGGTCCTCTGGGGCTTGGTTTCCCTTATTTTTCTGTTGTTTTATGTTCTGCCTGCTGACTCGGCCCAGATGACCCTGGGCCAGCGCTCTGATCCGGAGACGCTTCGAGAAATACGCAGTGAATTGGGCTTGGATCTTCCTTGGGGTCAACGCTACCTCCATTTTTTGAAAGGATTGTCACCGTTGGATGTGGTTTTGACCGAAGGCGCCAAGGTGCCTATCCCTGTTTTCAAAGCACCCAGCCTGGGCCGTTCCTACCAAAACCGACGGGAAGTGGTGGGGATGGTTGGCGAGGCCTTCCTGGGAACCTTGGTTTTGGCATTTGCCGCCATGTTTTTGGCGACGGTTTTGGGTATTGCGCTGGGATCGTGGGCGGCGGTGACCGCATCCCGGGGCGTGCGTGCCACCATCATGGGTTTTGCCATGAGCGGTGTCGCCGCTCCAAGCTTTGTCGTGGCTTTGTTGATGGCCTATGTTTTTGGATACCTTCTTGCGCCCTGGACCGGACTTTCGATGACCGGAAGTCTTCAGCAATTGGATGCCTTGAACGGCTGGGTTTGGGTCCCCAAAAACCTGTTGTTACCGGCCTTGACTCTGGGGATTCGCCCCCTTTCGGTGGTGGTCCAGCTAACCAAAGATTCGGTGAGCGATGTGCTCGCCCAGGACTATGTTCGGACCGCCAGGGCCAAAGGCTTGCATCCCTTTCGGGTATGGTGGAAGCATGTATGGCCCAATGCCATGAACCCGGTGGTGACGGCCCTATCGGGCTGGTTGTCTTCGATGCTAGCGGGTGCTGTTTTTGTTGAGTATGTCTTTGGTTGGCAGGGCATGGGCAAGTTGACGGTGGATGCTTTGATGGTCTTTGACTTACCGGTGGTGATGGGGGTGGTGTTGTGGTCCGGTTTGTTGTTTGTATTGATGAATATCCTGGTGGATTGGTTGTACACGGTCCTGGATCCTCGCGTTCAGTTGGAAGCCTAAATTGAATGGAAGAGCAGGTACCGTTGGCTGCTGAGCCGACCCGCATTTACCTGGTTGGTATGCCGGGTTCCGGAAAATCCACGGCGGGACCTTTGTTAGCCAAAACCTTGGGTTGGCGTTTTGAGGACCTTGACCGACAAATAGAAGCCGAGGCAGGAATGGCCATCCCCCGTTTTTTTGAAGAGAAAGGTGAGGAAGCGTTTCGCGCCACCGAAACTCGTTTGTTGCATCAGACTGCTGCGGAACGTCGTTTGGTTGTAGCCACCGGTGGGGGGGCAGTTCTGCGAAATATCGACTGGATGTTGGAACACGGCAGGGTGGTTTGGCTGGACCCACCGATCGCCGAACTTGTAGCACGATTGGCGGACGCCTACCAGGAACGTCCCTTGCTTAGCACGCCGAATTCTCTGGACCTGCCCAGGGCCGTGGAGGCGCTCTACCGAGAGCGCAGACCTTTTTATGCTCGATCCCATGATCGGGTCAGTGACGGGGAAGCCCTGTTGATTAACTTCGTGCGGTGAATTGGTTGGACGAACTCAACCCGGCGCAGCGGTCGGCGGTGGAATGCACGGATGGTCCGGTCATGATTGTGGCGGGGGCCGGTTCCGGCAAAACCAGGGTCCTGACGTATCGCATGGCGCATTTGGTTCGGCAGGGCGAGGATCCTTTTCGCATGCTGGCCTTGACATTTACCAACAAAGCGGCCGGGGAAATGCGCGAACGTATCGAAGCCTTGATTGGACCCTCGGCCCGGTCTTTGTGGATGGGGACGTTTCACTCGGTTTTTGCCCGCATTTTGAGAAGGCATGCCGAAGTCTTGGGTTACCCTTCCAACTTTAGTATCTACGATTCCGACGATACCAAATCGTTAATCAAAACCTTGGTCCGCGAGATGAACCTGGACGAGGCTTATTACAAACCCTCTCCGCTCTATGCCCGAATTTCTTCGGCCAAGAACGCCCTGATTACGCCGGATGAATACCAAAACGACGTCGGGTTGATGGCCGGGGATCGGGCTTCGGGACGGTCACGGTTTGTGGAGCTCTACCACGCCTATGTTCAGCGTTGCCACCGAAGCGGGGCCATGGACTTTGACGATCTCCTTTTGCAGACCTTTCGTCTTTTTAACGAACACCCCGAAATTCTCCACCAATACCAGATGCAATTCAAGCACCTTTTGGTGGATGAGTTTCAGGACACCAACCGGGTTCAGTACCGCATTGTCAAGTTGTTATCGGCGGTGCACCGCAATCTATGCTTGGTAGGCGATGATGCCCAAAGTATCTATGCTTTCCGAGGGGCCGTCATCGATAATATTCTCAATGTTCACCAAGACTTTCCGGAGGTTCAGGTGGTTCGCCTGGAACAAAATTACCGTTCTACTGGCACCATCGTCGGTGCATCGGGTTCGGTGATTGCCTGCAACCAAAAGCAAATTCCCAAAGACCTTTGGACCGCGAACGCCCAGGGTGAATTGATTGGGGTCTTCCGATGTGTTAGCGATAACGAAGAAGGACGACAAGTAGCGGCCGAGCTCCACGCCCGCAAGCATCGTTTTCAACTGAGCAACCGAGATTTTGCCATTTTGTATCGTACCAACGCCCAGTCCAGGGCCTTTGAGGAAGCCTTGCGACGGCAGAACATTCCGTACCGGGTGATTGGGGGGGTTAGTTTTTATCAGCGCAAAGAAGTCAAAGATTTGTTATCTTATCTCCGTTTGGTGGTGAACACCGCTGACGAAGAAGCCCTGCGCCGGGTTATCAATTATCCGGCCCGTGGGATCGGCAAAACCTCCATGGACAAATGGGTTTTGGAAGCCGACCGGCTGGGAATGAGCCTCTGGGAGCTTTTGGTCGCGATGGAACAGGGTCATCCGCTCACGGCCACCTTGGGGGCCGCCGGCAAACGCATGGTGGAATTTGCCCTTTCGGTTCAATCCTGGGCGGTTACGGCCCGCAAAGAAAACGCCATTGTTTTGGCCCGGTTGGTTTGGAAGCAGTCCAATCTGCAAACGGAACTCAAAGCCGATACCAGCATCGAGGGACTGGCCCGCGTCCAAAACGTAGAGGAATTACTCAATGCGATCGAAGAATTTTGTGAATCGGACGAGGTGATTCCCGGCGACGATCGCAGTCTGGGGGCCTTTTTGCAACATATCTCGTTGCTGACCTCCATGGACCAGAACAACGATCCCGAGGACCGCGATTATGTTAGCATGATGACCGTTCATCAGGCCAAAGGCTTGGAATTCGAGGAAGTTTTTGTGGTTGGGATGGAAGAAGATTTGTTCCCATCGGCCATGGCTCGGGATAGCCGGGCCGACCTCGAAGAAGAGCGACGCTTGTTTTATGTCGCCTTGACCAGGGCGCGCAGTCGATTGGTCCTTAGTTATGCGTTGACGAGATTTCGTCATGGTAATTTGTGTTACGGAGAGCCCAGTCGTTTCTTATTCGAGATTGACAAGGCGTTTTTGGCCCAGCCGGCTTTGTTGCGCTCGGGTTCACAGGCTCCGTCACCCGCTGCCTCGTTGCCCTGGGGCGGTGGGCGAAGCACGTCCCCATCGGGGTCGGGTCCCGCTCGTCCGGGGTCGGGTCCCTCTCGTCCGGGGTCGGGTCCCTCTCGTCCCTATCCTGGAGCTGCCCGTCCAGCATCGGCATCATCCCGTCCGGCCCCCCTGCCTGGGCCGGGATCGGGTCCAGACCCGGGGGTGGGGGATGATCCTTCAACCTTGATGGAGGGCGATTTGGTGAATCATTTTCGTTTTGGACAGGGGCGTATTGATAAACTCGAAGGGAGGTTACCGGATACCAAGGCGACCATTACCTTTGAACAATACGGAACCAAGCAGATATTGCTCAAATTTGCCCGTTTAACCAAAGTTTCCGATACCGGCCCTGCCGGTGATTAATCTTTATTTCCCTTATTGGGGGGCAACCCTCACCGGCCTCTATGGAATACAATACGGCAAGACCCGCTCTCAAAGTCCCCGAATACGGTCGGGGTATCCATCTTATGGCTGCTCATTTGCAGACCATTTCCGACAAGGCCCTCCGTACCAAGGCTGCTCAGAGTTTGGTCGAGGTCATGCACCAATTGAACGGCGGATCCCGCGATGGGGCCGATCATCAACAAAAACTTTGGGATCACCTCTTTGTGATGGCCGGTCACGATTTGGATGTGGACGCACCGTTTCCTCCCCCGGGGGATTTGATGCATCTCCGCCCTGAAACCCGCCTGCCGTATCCCAACAAAGCCATACGCATCCGGCACTACGGCAGCATTGTGGAATTGATGATAGCCAAGGCCGTGGTGATGGAAGCCGGCGAGGAACGCAAAGCCTTTTGCGAGGCCATCGCCAATTTCATGAAAATGAGTTACCGCAATTGGAACAAGGTCCTTTTGAACGACGAAGTCGTCTTTGCGGATTTACTCAAATTTTCCGAAGGACGCATTGCGCTCAGTACAGAGGATACGGTTTTGGAAACCAAATTCGCCCCCTTGCCGAACCAAAACGACTATGTCCGTTCCGGCAAAAAACCTTTCAAGAAAAAACCCTTTTTCAAAAAGAAATCTCGTTCCTGATGAATCCCAACGGTCGCGATACCCTCCTCGTCGAAGGGGGCCACCCTCTGAGTGGTAACATTACGCCTCAAGGGGCCAAGAATGAAGCCCTGCAAGTCTTGGCGGCGGTCTTGCTGACCGAAGAAACGGTGACCCTGCATCGCTTGCCGGATATTCTGGATGTTCGCCATTTGATAGACCTGTTGCGTGGACTGGGGGTGCAGATAGAGGATTTGGGTGGTGGATCGATGCGATTCACGGCCAAGGACTTGGATACAACCTTTTTGGAAGGCGATGCCTTTCGCAAAGGCGGTTCCGGTCTCAGGGGATCCATCATGTTGTTGGGGCCTTTGTTGGCTCGGCAGGGGTGGGCCATGGCACCCCGACCCGGGGGAGACAAAATCGGCCGCCGTCGTCTCGATACGCATTTTACGGGGCTTCAGGCATTGGGAGCACGATTGGTTCCTTTGGAGAATCAAGGGATGTACCGGGTGGAGGCCTACGGGTTGCAAGGAACTCGTATTCTCTTGGACGAGGCATCGGTGACCGGAACCGCCAATGTGATCATGGCCGCTTGCATGGCCAAGGGCACGACGGTGGTGTACAACGCGGCTTGCGAGCCCTATATCCAGCAACTATGCCGCTTGATTAATGCGATGGGCGGCCGTATCGACCCCGATAGCATTGGGTCCAATCTCTTGCGCATCGAAGGGGTGGAGCGCCTGCATGGAGCCGAACACCGGCTGCTGCCGGATATGATTGAGGTGGGGAGTTTTGTGGGTTTGGCCGCCATGACCCGGTCTCAAATCCGAATCTGCGATGCGGCACCTGCTGAATTGGGAATCATACCAGAGGTCTTTCGGCGGATGGGGGTTCAATTACAAATAGAAGGAGAGGATTTGCTGGTACCCGCCCAGGATCATTACCGGATCGAGCACTTTATGGACGGGTCCATTTTGACAGTTGCCGATGCGCCTTGGCCCGGATTCACGCCGGATTTGTTGAGCATCGTCTTGGTCATGGCGACCCAGGCCCAAGGTTCGGTGCTCATCCACCAAAAAATGTTTGAGAGTCGCTTGTTCTTCGTCGACAAGTTGATTGAAATGGGCGCCCAGATCATCCTCTGCGATCCACACCGTGCCACGGTGATTGGGCTGGATCACGCCTACCCGCTGCGCGGTATCCGAATGACCTCACCGGATATCCGGGCAGGGGTGGCTTTGTTAATTGCGGCCCTGTCCGCCGAAGGTACCAGCTACATTGACAACGTTTTTCAGATTGACCGAGGCTACGAGCGGATTGATGAACGCCTGACTGCATTGGGCGCGCGTTTGCAGCGGCTGTAGCGGCGCCCCGTCCACTGTTTGTTTCCAAACCAAGCGAATTCGGTCTAACTTCGCGGCCGTTTAAAGACCTATGAGCAGCAACACCACTTTCACAATGATCAAGCCCGACGCCATGGCGGACGGGCATATGGGCAAAATTTTGGCCCACATTCAGGCCGCGGGTTTCCGCTTCAAGGCCCTCAAAATGACCCGCCTAAGCCAGGCTCAAGCCGAGGCTTTTTATGCGGTGCATGCAGCCCGTCCTTTTTACGGGGAGTTGGTGGCCTTCATGTCCTCCGGACCTGTCCTGGCTGCTGTCCTCGAAAAAGATCAGGCCGTCGCCGATTTTCGGACCTTGATTGGGGCGACCAACCCCGAACAAGCCGCCGAAGGCACCATTCGTAAACTCTATGCCCGGAGCATTGGCGAAAACGCCGTGCACGGCAGCGATAGCGACGAAAACGCAGCCATCGAAGCAGCGTTTTTCTTCTCGGGTCTGGAGCAGGCCTAAAGGTTTGGACAGCCCGTCCGTTGTCGTTGTAGGCGCGGGGTTGGCAGGCACCGTGCTTGGCAGGACCCTGCAAAAGCGCGGTTGGTCGGTTCGGGTTTTTCAGCATACCAAGCCTGGCTCGGCCACACCGGTGGCTGCGGGGTTGTGGAATCCCATTAATTTTTTTCGTTTAATCCCTGGATGGCGGGTCGAAGAAGCCCTGCCGGCCATGTTGGCTTTTTTTGAAGCCGAAGAAAAGGACCTGGGCCAAATCTTTTTGAATCACCGACCCTATGTGCAGCCCATCCTCCACCAAGAGCATAAGCTTCAATGGGATGCTGCTGCTGCCAATTACCCGCGTTGGTTGGAAGCCAACTGGCAGGGGGCGGGGGATGCCGGACTCCATGCCTATGAACGCACTTGGGGTGTCCTGGCTTGGGGTTTGGTACGCGAGGCCGGTTGGTTGGATGTTGAAGGGTATATCCAAGCTTGTCGCCAACGCTGGCAATCCCAAGGTCGATGGGTGGATGCCTTGTGGACCGAGGCGGATCAGGATGAGCAGGCCAGCATGGTGGATGCCCGAGGGGTCTTTGCCCACAGCGAGGGCGGGTCCTTGGCCCGTTTAAAGCCAACAAAGGGAGAATTGGTTGAATTTACCCTCCCAAACGGCCCCGCTTCGGTCATGATCAAACGGGATCTTTTCTTGCAACCCCTGGGAGGGGATCGTTACCGCGCCGGGGCCACCTTTGAGTGGCACGATTTTTCACCCGGTCCGACCGAACAGGGCAAGGCCAAATTGAAAGCGGGTTTGGTCCAATTGTTGGGGGAGGACCTATCGGGGGCCCATGATTTTGATTACAAAGCCGGCCTAAGACCGTCATCGCACGACCGAAGACCCTATGTGGGGGCCCATCCCGGGGGGGTTAACCGCTGGGTTTTTAACGGTTTTGGGGCCAAAGGCGTCTTGCTTGCCCCGCTTTTGGCCTCTGAATTGGCCGCTGCGATGGAAGGAAAAGGGGTTTTGAATCCAGAGGCGGATACCAAGCGGCTAGGACCCTTCCATTCTGGAGGCCTAGCGGTCTGATTTTCCAAGCAAATCGTGGAGGGCGACGTCCAAGTCCGGGAAATCAAAGACAAATCCTTGGTCCTGTACTTTTTGGGAGGAGGCCAAGACCCCTTCCAGGATGAGGGTCGATCGAGGTCCCATGATCCATCGCAGGGGCCATCCAGGCAAGGCCATCCAGAGAGGTCGGTGCAGGGCCTTGGCCAAAGAACGCATAAAGCCCAGGTGCCTGCGGGGTAAGGGAGCAACGGCGTTGTAGACGCCCGATGACCATTCCGGGTCAAACATTGCATGCACGATCAAACGCACCATGTCTTTTTGGTGAATCCAGGACATCCATTGTTCCCCTGAACCAATGCAGGCACCCAGACCCAGTCGGGTGACAGGGAGGAGGGGACGCAGGAGGCCCCCACGGGCCGAAAGAACCAAACCAATGCGCAACGTGGTGAGCGGGGCCCAGGTCCCCATCGTTGCGCTGTGTTTTTCCCATTCGCTGGTTAGTTCGGCGAGAAATCCTGGACCTCTCGGGCTTTGTTCGGTGGCCAAGGCCTCCCCATTCGCGTAATACCCGATGGCCGAGGCGGTGACGATGCGTTGAACAGGGGGGGCTCCCTGTTCCGAAGCCCGTTGGAGGGCAGCCGCTAGGCAATCCGCGCTTTGGGTTCGACTCAAAAGCAAATCCTTGCGGCGGGCCAAGGTCCATGCCTTGTCCGCAATCCCAGAGCCGGCCAGGTTAACAAGGTGGGTGACGCCTTGGAGGGCTGCCGGATCCATGACCGCTGACCGGGGATCCCAGGTAAAGTAGGTTGGGTTGGAGCCCGAAACTGCCTTGGTGGGGGCCGAGCGACTCAGGATGCGAACCCGGGCGCCCAGGTCCAATAGGTATTGGCTCAGGGCTGTACCGATGAGCCCGGACCCTCCGGCAATCAGAACAACCGTCGGGTTGGGAGATTCTGTGGATGAAATGGAGGGTGATGATAAAATAGTGTTTGATGAATTTTGTTGCATATGCAATTATTTACAGCGTAGGATGATATAATTTTGCTTCGTTCTTTCAGGTAATCCATTTGTAACGCCCAATTTCAAGGTTTCCATGCATCAGTTTTCGTTTTTGACCGCTTCCGATGCCGTAGCTATCGAAGGCTTGTACCAACAATACAACAACGATCCGACCTCGGTGGATTTGGAGTGGGCCCGTTTTTTTGAGGGTTTTGATTTTGCCCAAGGTAATGGGTCCCCAAGTCGAGGCTCCTCCCAAGAAGTCGTCAAAGAAATTCAAGCCGCCCTCTTGCTAGAAGCCTATCGAAATCGGGCCCACCTCGTTGCCCAAACCAACCCCATCCGCCCCCGCAAAGACCGGAACCCCGGGTTGGATCCGGCGCTTTTTGGCCTAGGCCAGGAAGACCTGCCCCGCATTTTTGCCGCTACCGGAGGCAAAACCCTCGCGCAAGCCCTGGAGGATATGCAGGCTTGTTACGGTGGCAGCCTTGGCTTTGAATTTCAACACATCCGCGAAAAAGAAATTCGGGACTGGTGCCGGGATTATTTCGAGAACCGTTCCCCCGGGTACGGTTTTGATTTGGACAAAAAAAAGCGGATTCTTCAAAAACTAAACGAAGCCGTTGTTTTCGAAAATTTTTTGCATAAGAAATTTGTTGGGCAAAAGCGCTTTTCACTCGAAGGTGGGGAGAACACCATTCCCGCATTGGACGCCATCATACGGCGTGGATCCGAGTTGGGCATCGAAGCGTTCGCGGTCGGCATGGCCCACCGAGGGCGCCTCAATGTTCTTGCCAACACCCTGGGCAAAACCTACGAATATATTTTTAATGAATTTGAGGGCATCAAAGATCCGGACCTCAGTTTTGGAGATGGAGATGTCAAATACCATTTGGGCTTTGCCTCCCAGTTGAATCTGGAGGAGGGTCGTTCGGTGCATCTGGACTTGGTGCCCAATCCATCGCACTTGGAGGCTGTTGGTCCTGTACTTCAGGGATTTGTACGCGCCAAATGCGATATGCTCTACGCCAAAGATTATCGTCGGATTTTGCCGATTCTCATCCACGGTGACGCGGCCCTGGCCGGTCAAGGCGTGGCTACGGAGGTGGCCCAAATGTCCCGTCTCAAGGGTTATCAAACCGGGGGCACCTTGCATTTTGTGATTAACAACCAAATTGGCTTTACCACCGATTTTGACGATGCCCGTTCTTCGGACTATTGTACGTCGGTGGCTTTGGGATTGGGTTGTCCCGTTCTTCATGTGAACGGGGATGATGCCGAAGCCGTTGTTTTTGCGGTCGAAATGGCCGTTGCGTTCCGGCAGCAGTTTGGGCGAGACTTCTATGTGGATATGTTGTGTTACAGAAAGCATGGACACAACGAATCCGATGAGCCCAAATTTACCCAGCCAACCCTTTATGGATTGATCGAGAACCACCCGGACCCTCGCAGAGTCTATTCGACCCGGTTGGAACAAAGCGGTCAGGTAACCGCCGATCTAGCGGTTGAAATGGAGAACAGCTTCAAATCCATGCTTCAAGATCGTTTGAACAAGGTCAAACAAAACGCGGTGCCCTATGCCTTGCAGCCTTTGGAACAACAATGGGCTGTTATGCGCAAAGCGACCTACGAAGACTTTAACCAATCCCCTGCCACCGGGGTGGAGCCTTCCAAGCTGGACGCGGTCCTGGAGGCCCTTACGACCGTTCCCAAAGATTTCCAGGTCCTTCGCAAAGTCCAAAAACTCATGGATGAGCGCCGGGAATCCTACCAACAAGGTCAGATTAATTGGGCCTTGGCCGAATTGCTGGCCTACGGTAGTTTGTTATCCGACGGCCGCAAGGTTCGAATATCTGGGCAGGATGTGGTGAGGGGTACCTTTTCGCATCGCCATGCCGCCGCTAGGGATGAAAAGGACAATCGCTTGCATGTTTTTTTGAACCATCTTCCGATCGAGGCCCAAGGTCCATTTTCGATTTACAATTCCCTGTTATCCGAATACGCCGTTCTGGGTTTTGAGTACGGTTATTCGATGGCCTCCCCCAATGCCTTGGTGGTTTGGGAAGCTCAGTTCGGGGATTTCTCGAACGGTGCCCAAACCGTCATTGACCAATTTCTAAGCAGCGGCGAATCCAAGTGGCGGCGCATGAACGGTTTGGTTCTTTTGTTGCCACATGGTTACGAAGGCCAGGGTCCCGAGCATTCCAGTGCCCGCCCTGAACGCTTTTTGCAATTGGCAGCCGAAATGAACATGGTGGTGGCCAATTGCAGCAGTCCGGCTAATTTCTTTCATTTGATACGCCGTCAACAAGCGTGGGAATTCCGCAAACCATTGATCGTGATGACGCCCAAAGGATTGTTGCGGCATCCAGCTTGTGTTTCGGGTCTGGAAGAATTGACGACCGGCGGTTTTAGGGAAATTATCGACGACGCCGAGGCTGATCCGCGCAAAGTGTTACGGGTTGTTTTTTGCACCGGAAAAATATACTACGATTTGTTAGCCTATCGCCGAGAAAACAAGCGAAAGGATGTCGCTTTGGTTCGTTTCGAACAATTGTATCCGATGCCAGAGCCCCAGCTGGATGCTTTGTATTTGCGTTATCCCAAGGCCGAATATTATTGGGTTCAGGAGGAGCCCAAGAACATGGGAGCCTGGACTTATATGTTGCGATTCGAACAAAATCGTAACCTCAAACTGATCTCCAGGAAGTCCAGCGCATCACCGGCAACGGGTTACGCGAAGGTTCACGAAAAAGAACAACAAAACATTGTAGTTCAAGCATTTACACTTTAGTTAATTCCATTATTTTCCCTCTCATTTTAGGCCCTATCATTCAAAAATATTCTCATGGCGACCCTTGATGTTGTAATACCCGCGGTTGGAGAATCCATCACCGAAGTAGTGATTGGAAAGTGGTTCAAAAAAAACGGTGAAAGCGTCCGAATGGATGATATGTTATGCGAGCTGGAGACCGACAAGGCGACCATGGAAGTAAACGCCGAGCAAGCAGGGATCCTCGAAATTGTCGTCCCCGAAGGAACCACGGTGGCGGTGGGTGCCTTGGTCGCCCGCATCCAGACC
>JBMOHV010000015.1:0-33567 GCA_049317645.1 Bacteroidia bacterium | reverse complement strand
GTATCTTTGCCCGCAGCCCCAAACACCCAAGGTCGGGTGGCCGAGTGGCTAGGCAGAGCTCTGCAAAAGCTCCTACAGCGGTTCGAATCCGCTCTCGACCTCCATTATCAATCCCCTTTTTTACTCATAAACCTGCTCCCGACCCGGCAGGTTTTTACCCCCCTCCCTTCAAGCGACTTCATGGTGCTTCAAGGGACTTCTTCCAACGACTTCCTTATTCGTAGCGCAGGGCCTCAATCGGATCCAGGGCGGCTGCTTTGGCCGCAGGATAATAACCCGACACCAACCCCACCAGGAGACATAACACAATTCCTCCAAAAATCCAGGCCCATGGCACAATAAACCCTGCGCCCACCAACAAGGCGACCGCATTGCCAATGGCCATGCCCAAAACAATCCCCATCAGACCGCCCATCTGCCCAATAATCAGTGCCTCCATCAAGAATTGTTGACGAATCGCCGTTTGGGTGGCCCCAAGGGCCTTCCGGGTGCCGATTTCACGGGTTCGCTCCGTCACCGAAACCAGCATAATATTCATTAAACCGATGGCCGCGCCCAACAAGGTAATCAAACCGATCGCCTTGGCGGCAAGGTCCACAAAGGCCAAATTTTCGATAAGACTCCGGGCAAAACTATCGGATTTGGTCACCGCAAAATTATCGGGGTCCACTTTGGATAATCGACGAATGTTACGAAACAACCCAACGGCTTCTTGTTCGGCAACCGCCAATTGGCGAGGGTCGGTTAAAGTGAAGGATACCACATAGGACCGTTCCGATGAAGGATACGCGGATTGAACATGGGCCAAGGGCATGAGGGCTGTGCGGTCTGCATTGTTACCAAAGCCCGAACCTTTGGAGGCCAACACACCGACCACCCGGTAACGGGCACTCCCCACCGATACCTGTTTGCCGCTGGCTTTGAACGTTTTAAACAATTTACGGGCCACCTCCTCCCCTAGAATAATCACCGGGGACCCGTTCTGCAATTCCAAAGGCGAGAAATTCCGACCATCGGCCAAGGTATAGGCACCCACCGTTAGGTATTGATCATCCGTGCCCAGCAGGTTGACATTGGGGTTGGTTTTGCGACCTCCGCCTTTGATCACCGCGGTCCACGTAACATTGCCGCTGACGGAGCCCTGACCCGGGAATCCGAAGCGCTCCACAAAGGCCAGCGCCTCCCTGTATTGAATAGGCCGGTACTGAATGCGGCGTCGACGGCTTTCAAAGGCACCGCGTGGCTGCCGATTGCGCAATACCAACGTATTGGAGCCCATGCTCGAAAACGTCTCCGTCAAGGAGGCTTCGAGGGCATCAATCGAAGTCAGAATGCCCACCAAAGCAGCAATACCGATGGCAATAATCCCCGCCGTGAGGGAGGTTCTTAATTTATTTCCCCCCACCGCATTCAAAGCGATCCTCAGGTTTTGAACCCAGCCAAAGGCAGGGCGATGATCGGTGCTGGGGCCCAAAGGGTTGGTTTTTTTGAGAGGAAATGGACTGCAAGATAGACCCCTTGGGGCTTTGTCTGTATTTTTGGGGTGGTCGTCCCACCGCGGGCGACCGCAGGCCCCTCCAACCCTTTTTGACTCCAAACCCTTGACCTCCTACCATGACTTTTGACACCACGATGCTCCGCCGCCACTACGCCGAATGGAAGACCCGTTGCCATACCGTACGGGAGCAATGCGGAAGGCCTTTGACCCTCACCGAAAAAATCCTCTTTACCCACCTCTGGGATGCCAACCGCCAGGAAGGCGCCAACCCAGGCATCGGCGGAAGCCTGACCAACCCTTCCACCCTCCAAAGAGGGGTTGATTACGTCGATTTTGCCCCCGATCGGGTGGCCATGCAGGATGCCACCGCTCAAATGGCCCTCCTCCAATTCATGCAGGCCGGAAGGCCGTCGGTGGCCGTTCCCAGTACGGTTCACTGCGATCACTTGATCCAGGCCAAGGCC
Source organism: Bacteroidia bacterium (assembly GCA_049317645.1). Classification (GTDB taxonomy): domain Bacteria; phylum Bacteroidota; class Bacteroidia; order UBA7662; family UBA7662; genus SYHX01. The sequence continues at coordinate 31,605 of JBMOHV010000015.1, read as the reverse complement.
GGTGCCGTTGCAGATTTGAACGAGGCGGTGGACAAAAACAAAGAAGTTTATGATTTTCTGGCATCGGTTTCCAACAAATACGGTATCGGATTCTGGAAACCAGGTGCCGGGATTATTCACCAGGTTCTTCTGGAAAATTATGCCTTCCCCGGTGGACTCATGATTGGCACCGATTCCCATACCCCCAATGCCGGTGGACTCGGCATGATAGCCATTGGGGTCGGCGGAGCAGACGCCTGCGATGTGATGGCGGGCTTGCCCTGGGAACTCAAAATGCCGCGATTAATCGGGGTTCACTTGACCGGACGACTGAGCGGATGGGCTTCGGCCAAAGATGTTATCCTCAAAGTAGCCGGCATCCTGACCGTCAAAGGCGGGACCGATGCCATTCTGGAATACTTTGGGGATGGGGCTCGCCAATTGTCGGCTACCGGGAAATCCACCATCTGCAATATGGGCGCTGAGATTGGCGCGACCACCTCTTTGTTTGGTTACGATGCCTCCATGGCCGCCTATTTGCGCGGTACAGGCCGGGAAGATTTGGCCGAATGGACCGAAGGCTTGGCCGAGGAGCTCACCGGCGATCCGGAGGTTTATGCCAGACCCCAAGATTATTTTGACCAAGTCATCGAAATCAACCTGGATGAATTGGAACCCCATATCAACGGGCCTTTTACCCCGGACTTGGCTTGGCCTCTTAGTCAATTTGCCGAAGCGGTTCGGACCAACGGCTGGCCTTCCAAACTGGATGTCGGCTTGATTGGTTCCTGCACCAATTCATCGTACGAGGATATCAGTCGTTCCGCCTCCATCGCGGCGCAGGCCGCATCCAAAAACCTCAAAGCCCGTTCCGAATTCACCATCACCCCCGGTTCGGAAATGGTTCGTTACACCGTCGAGCGGGACGGCATGCTGGAACAGTTTGACGCGATTGGTGGCGTGGTTTTGGCCAACGCCTGCGGGCCCTGCATAGGACAATGGGCCCGTCACAGCGATGACCCCAACCGCAAAAACAGCATCATCACTTCTTTTAACCGGAATTTTGCCAAGCGCAACGACGGCAACCCCAACACCCATGCGTTTGTAGCATCGCCCGAAATCGTTACAGCCCTGGCCATTGCAGGGGATTTGACCTTCAATCCCCTAACGGATACCCTCCTGAACACCGAAGGGGTCCAAGTCAAGTTGGATGAGCCCCAGGGCCTCTCCTTCCCTCCCCGTGGTTTTGCGGTCGAAGATGCCGGCTACCAAGCCCCTGCGGACAACGGGGCCAAGGTCATGGTTCAGGTTCGTCCCGATTCAGACCGACTCCAATTGCTGGAACCCTTCAGTCCTTGGGAAGGCCAGGACCTCATGGACCTGCGCCTGCTCATCAAAGCCCAAGGCAAATGCACCACCGACCATATCTCCATGGCCGGTCCTTGGCTCAAATTCCGTGGCCACCTGGACAATATTTCCAACAACATGTTGATTGGGGCGGTCAATGCCTTCAATGGCCAGACGAACCATGTTTACAACCCCATGAACGAAACCTACGGCCCCGTTCCCGATGTTCAGCGCGCCTTCAAAGCAGCGGGTGTTGGAACCGTGGTGGTGGGTGACGAAAACTACGGCGAAGGTTCCTCCAGGGAACATGCCGCCATGGAACCCAGGCATTTGGGCGTTCGGGTGATTCTGGTTCGTTCGTTTGCCAGGATTCACGAAACCAACCTCAAAAAGCAGGGCATGCTGGCCCTGACTTTTGCCAACAAAGCCGATTACGATCTCATCCAAGAACACGATCGCATGGACCTGTTGGGCCTCACCACCATGAAGCCCGGGCATCCCCTGCAAATGGTGTTACGACACCTGGACGGCAGCACCCATGCCATCACCTTGAACCACAGCTACAACGAAACCCAGCTGGCCTGGTTCCGTGCAGGCGGTGCCCTTAACATCATTCGACAAAACGCGGGTAAAGCCTCCTAAACCGGGAACGATTTCATGAAATTCCTGGATGCCGTCGCGGAACGCGTTCTTGCAGCGGGGCATCCCCAACTGCACCGGGTTTTGATTCTCTTTCCATCGGTCCGTCCGGTGGAGCCTTTTCGACAATCGCTTGGGCGCCTCCTCAAGGCACCCTCTCTCTCCCCGATTTGTCGTTCCTTCGACGAATGGGTCTTTGAACAAAGCGAACGCAGCCGACCCAACCGATTATGGTTGCAAGATCTCTTGTACCAAGCCTACCTGCAATGCTCCCATGAGGCGGGCGTGGTTCCCGATCATCCCGAAACCTTCCTGAGTTGGGCGGGGGGACTCCTTCAAGATTTTGAAGAAATCGACCAATACCTCTTGGATGCGGACAAAGTCTTTGGACACCTGCACCAACAAAAAGCCGTTGAACTCTGGAGTCCTTCGGACGGTCAATTGACGGAGACCGAAGCCGAATACTTGCGTTTTTTTAGCCTACTCGGTCCCACCTACCATGCTTTTCGCAAAATCCTGGATAACCAAGGATTGGCCTATCCCTCTTCCGCCCTCAGGGCCTTGTTGGAACATGCCGAGGAACCGCTGGAGCATCTACGTTCCACCGTGGACGCCGTGTATTGGGTGGGCTTTGATTCGCCCGATCCCGGCATCCAACGCCTCCTCCAAGTTGGTTCCAAATCCATTCCTATGTTTTGGATCACCGAAGGCGATGCCTATTATGTGAGAGATCCTTTGCACAGCGCGGGAATGTTATGGCGGGATCACCCGCTCCCAAAAATCGAAAAATTAAAGGTGATGGAACTGGTTGGGGAACGCCTTTTAAACGGCGAACCCCGTTTCGAAGCCTGCCGTTGCATGGGGATGACCGAACAATTGGATGAAGGACTTGAACTCATCCAGAAGTGGATAGCCCAAGGGATCGCGCCAACGCGGATCGCTTGGGTTTTGGCCGATGCCAATCAAGCATGGCCGCTCATGCTGCGTTGGAGCCCTTTGACAGCTCCACCGGTTTGGAATCTGCCTTTGGACCTGCGATGGACGGCATCGTACGCTTGGGCGATGGGTTGGATCGAATTGCAACAGAGCCTGCATTTTACGGGCAAGGCCAGGGTTTCCGATTGGAATCGCTGGATCGAGAGCCCGATATCGCCTCCGGATTGGACCGCATTTAAACGTACCGAATCGATGGTGGTCTTTCGCACGAGCCTCACAGCGATAACCTGGAACCAACAAAGCCTGCTGCCCCTCAAGGATCAAGCGGACGATGCCTACCTCCACTTGGCCGAACTCATCGAACAGGTCCTCGAAAATCACCCCCGGCTTCCGGAGATGGAACAACACGCCTTGGTGAAGTTGGCCGAAATGATTCGAGTCTTGGCACCTCGCATTCCCGAAAGCGAAAACCGGTGGACTCTTTGGCGCAAGCTCTGGAATCAAAACCTCAGTTCCGCTGCACTCAACCCAGGACACAGCGAACCCAACGGGGTTCGGATCACCACCTTGGATCGCACCAAGGCCCTGGACTTTGACTACTTGATCGTTAGCGGCGCCAACGAGGGCTTGCTACCCAAACCTGGCCGTTACAGCGGCATGCTCAGTTTTGACTTGCGCCGTGCCTTTGGGCTCCCCGATCCTTGGATCGTCGAAGCCAGGCAAGCCTATGACTTATATCGATTGTTACAACATGGTACAGAGGCGCAATTTCTTTGGTCCGCCACCGGCGCCGATGGCAAGGCTGCGGAATCCAGCCGATACTTGCAACAATTGGAACTCGAATACCCCGGCCCCTTCCAAAACCGCGAACGACGAACCCAGGCCAGCGCTTCGGATACCCCTTGGACCCTGCTCGATATCCCCAAATCCCCACGAATTCTATCCACCATCGTTGAACGATTGGAAACGCGTGCGTTGAGTCCATCTACTTTTTCGGCCTATCTGGAATGCCCGCTCAAATTTTGGTACGGGTATGTCCGTCAAATTCGCATTCCCGAGGAAGAAACGGAACAATTGAACGCCGCTCAAACCGGGAACCTTCTGCATCAAACCCTCGAGAGGCTTTTCGAACCTCAGATCGGCGCCCTCATGACCCCGGGTTTGCTTCGTTCTTTGATGCCGCAAGTGGAACAGACTTGGAAAGAAGTGCGCCAAAAGAATTTTCCATGGCAGTCCTTTGAAGAAGGTCTGAACGCCATGGTGGACCGGATGGGACCCCAATTCATCCATCAATACCTCACAACCGAGGCCAAGGCCGCCCAGCGAAAACCAGCTCTCTTGATCGACCAAGAACGGCCCCTCGAAACCAGCATCTTGGTTGATGAGCAACGCGTGAAATGGCGTGGGCGGTTGGATCGCCTCGAACAGCTAAACGGCCGAACGCGCATTGTTGATTTCAAATCAGGGATCCTCAAAAACAATGCCAGCGAATTGCGGATCAAAGGCATCGAAACATGTTTTGACGGCGAACACAGCAAGGCTTTCCAATTAATGTGTTATGCGTGGATGGCCTATCGCTCGGAACCAGAGGCCTATGCCCAGGGCTTGGAACTGGCCATCCTACCCCTCCAACAAGCCGAAGGCGGGCCCCGCCTGCTGGAAATCGACCAACAAAGCCTCCTAACCGTCCAAAGTCTGGAAGAATTTGAAGGACTACTCCTGCATAAACTGCGGGATCTGCTCGCTCCTGACCGCTCCTTCGAAGCCACAACGAACACCCGAAAATGCACCTATTGTGATTTTAATCGAATCTGCCAGCGATCTCAGGATGACTGAGCCTACCGGTTTGGTTGTATTTTGGACAGGTAAACCTTTTTGCTATGGCCCTCGTTGCTCCCTTTAACCTCACCCAATGGCTGACCGATAACCGGCATTTGCTTAGGCCACCGGTCGCCAACAAGAACCTTAGCCCCCAGAGCGAAGACTATATTGTGATGGTGGTCGCCGGACCCAACGCCCGCAAAGACTACCACTACAACGAAACCGAGGAAATCTTTTATCAATTGGAGGGTAACATCACGGTCAAAACCCAACAAAACGGGCAATGCGTCGAATACCGACTGGGCCCGGGCGATTTATTCCTCTGTCCGGCCAAGATTCCCCATTCGCCGGTACGCGAAGAAGGGTCCTTGGGTTTGGTCATTGAACGCAAACGGGCTGGCCGGGGTTTTACCGACGGTCTCATGTGGTTTTGCGAGTCCTGCAATCACCCATTGCACGAAGCCTACTTTGAATTGCACGATATCGAAAAAGATTTTCTTCCGCATTTCAAAGCATTTTATTCCAACCCCGAAAGCCTGCGTTGCCAGGCCTGTGGGCATACGATGGAAACCGATCCACGCTTTGTCTAAACAGGCCCGGTTTGCGTTCCATTGACATCCATACCCATATCCTCCCCCGGGATTTACCGGACTGGGCCGCGCGCTACGGACCGGGCGATTGGATCTCCCTTCAACACCAGGAGGGCGCATGCCCAGCCTGTGCACTGATGGTTCAGGGTGATCGGGTTTTTCGAAAAATTGAAGCCAATTGTTGGGACGAGGAGGAGCGCATCCGAGAAACCAACGATTTGGGCGAGCACCTGCAGGTCCTTTCCACGATCCCGGTGCTTTTTCATTATTGGGCTCCGGCCGCCAATGCCCTGGACACTTCTCGTTTTTTGAACGACCATTTGGCCCAAACAGTCCAAAAGCATCCGCGTCATTTTCTAGGCTTGGGAACCCTGCCCATGCAGGACCCAGACCTGGCTTGCCGAGAATTGGAACGATGTGTGAAGGACCTGGGCTTGTCGGGTGTTCAAATTGGCTCTCACATCAACCAATGGAATTTGAACGACCCGGCGCTTCACGGCTTTTACGCCCATGCGGAGGCCCTGGGCGCCTCCATCTTTGTGCATCCCTGGGATATGGTCGGTCAAGAAAAAATGGACCGGTATTGGTTGCCCTGGCTCGTCGGGATGCCCGCCGAATCGGCCTTGGCCATTTGTTCGATGATTTTTGGAGGGATTTTTGAGAAGTTTCCCCGATTGAGGGTTGCCTTTGCCCACGGTGGGGGTTCTTTCCCCGGAGGTTTGGGGCGGATCGTTCGGGGGTACGAAACCAGACCGGATTTGGTCGCGGTGGACAATCCCCACCACCCGACCTCCTATCTGGGCAAGTTTTGGGTGGACTCCCTGGTGCACGATCCCCATATGCTACGCTATCTCATGGAAATTGTTGGCTCCAACCGGGTTGCCTTGGGCAGTGATTATCCGTTTCCTTTGGGCGAATCCCGCGCAGGCACCCTGATAAAGGCCATGAACCTGGAACCGGAACAAGAAAAAGATTTGTTATACCGTTCAGCCCTGTCGTGGCTAAACTTGGAGGAAGCCAACGTATGGGGCCACTAGGCATTTTTGATTCCGGCCTTGGGGGACTGACGGTGCTCCAGCAAATTCAGCAAGCCCTCCCGGAACTGGATTTGTGTTACCTGGGAGATAACGCCCGGGTTCCCTACGGCAACCGGTCCTTTGAAACCGTTTACCAATTTACCCGGGAAGGCGTCTACACCCTGTTGAAAGGGGGCGCGCCCCTGGTCGTGGTGGCCTGCAACACCGCCTCGGCCAAGGCCCTCCGTTCCATTCAACAAAAAGATTTGCCGCTTTGGCAAAAAGAATTCAACGACGGCGGCCCCGAACGTCGGGTGCTGGGGGTCCTGCGTCCAACCACCGAAAAGGCCGGCGCATTCACCCAAAGCGGTCGCCTCGGCTTGCTGGCTACCCGAGGCACGGTGGAATCGGGCTCATACACAACGGAAATCAATCAGTTTTTTCCTGAAATCACGCTTTTTTCCCAGGCTTGCCCCCTTTGGGTCCCCCTCATCGAAGAAGGCATCCTCCAAGGCCCGGTGGCCAATGCCATCGTACAGGCCGATTTGGACGAGCTCCTTGCCAAAGCTCCGGGCATGGATGCCGTGATTTTGGGTTGCACCCATTATCCTTTGCTGGCCCCATTGATTCGGGATTTGTTACCAAAAAACATACGGATTTTTGAACAAGGCCCCTTGGTGGCCCAAGCCCTGGCCCTTTACCTACAGCGTCATCCCGACCTGAACGCTTCCTTGACACGGGGGGGCACGATTCAGTATTTCACCACCGAAGACCCTCAGCGCTTTGACCGGCAGGCCTCCCGATTTGGGGGTCATCACGTGCAGTCCAAGCACATCGAATTGCTGGAACCTTGAAACAGGGCAGCGCGCACCTAACCCTTGCCCTGGATTGGATTCGCCAAAGCAAAACGCAGGGCGACCCGGACAAGGCGATTCCCATGTCGGCCTATATGCGGAATCGTTTTGACTTTTTGGGCTGGCCCCAAGCGATTCGCCGTCAACATCAACAAGGCCTGTGGGTTGGCCTTCAAGAGGCCGGGGCAGCGTCGAAGGGCGAAACCCTGGATAACGCGATCCCAGCATCGCTCATCGATGTGTTATGGCAACAACCCGAACGAGAATTTCAGTACACCGCCATGGAATTGGCCTTGCGTTACCGGGCTTGTTGGGGCGATGATTGGATCCGGCGTGTTTATGGATGGATTCAAACCAAGAGTTGGTGGGACACCGTGGACTGGCTGGCGCCGAAGGCCTTGGGCTGGTATATCCTTAACAAAAAATCAGGGGCTAACAAAAAATCAGGGGCAGGTCGGGGGACCGCCTTGAACACCCCCTTGCTGGAAAAGGTGATTGCCGAACTCCACGCCCACCCCAACCTGTGGATGCAGCGGTCAGCCTTCATCCTGCAGTTGGATTTTCGGGAACAGACCCGCTTTGACCTCTTATCCAAGATGTGTTTGGAAAAAGCCGATACACGGGAATTTTTCTTGGCCAAAGCCATGGGCTGGGCCCTCAGGCAATATGCCAGGCAAGAACCCGAATTGGTACGAGCCTTTGTGCAAAAAAACCCTCAATTACCTGCGCTCACCCGCCGGGAGGCTCTCAAGCACCTGGCTTGATTCTTTCCACAACGGTAGGGCCGGCAAGGGACAGAATAAATACATAGGCTGACCCCCAACGGGGTGTTCAAAGGCCAACCCATACGAATGCAGGGAGATGGAATGATCCTTGAGGGGGACAGGATACCCGTATTTGACATCCCCCGCAATCGGATGCCCCATCGCCGCCAATTGGGCTCGGATCTGGTGGGGACGCCCCGTAAGAGGGTGGACTTTTAGAAGAGACTGCCCACGCAAATGAGCCAAAAGGGTATAGTCCAGAACCGCTTCTTTGGAATCCCGAACTTCGTAATCGTGGGCCTGCACTCGGTTTTTTTCGTGGTTCTTTTTGAGAAAATGCTTGAGGGTCCCGGTTTCCCGGTTGACTTTGTCCCGAACCAGTGCGAGGTATGTTTTGCGGACCAGGCGCTCACGAAAAAGCTTGTTCATTCTTTCAAGAGCCTTGGAGGTCTTGGCAAAAAGCACCAATCCCGAAACCGGTCGGTCGATTCGATGCACCACCCCCATGAAGGCCTCGCCTTTTTTTTGGTGACGAATCGCCAAGTCCTCGCGCACCAGCGAAAAAAGATCCGGGTCTCCCCCGGGGTCCGGCTGGGTGAGCATGCCGGCGGGTTTGAAAACCGCAATTAAATGATTGTCTTCAAACAAGATATGCCAATGCATGGGGGAGTGGTGGTGGGTTTTGAAATTCCAACGGAATTCGAAAAAAGATTTAGTATTGTTCGGCAGATGATGGAAAGTCTCCCGAACGAACATCGCGGATATAGGCCTGAACCGCTTCGGTGACCAGACCATCCAATTGAAGGTAACGTCTCAGAAATCGGGGTGAAAACTCGCTGTTCAAACCCAGCATATCGTGCATCACCAGAACCTGCCCATCAACCCCCGATCCAGCGCCAATGCCAATGACCGGAATGCTCAAGGTAGACGCTACTTTTTGGGCGAGTTTGGAAGGGATTTTCTCGAGCACCAACCCAAAACAACCGGCCTCTTGCAAGGCCAGGGCATCTTCCAAAAGGCGTTCGGCCTCCTCGTCTTCGCGGGCCCTCACCGAATAGGTTCCAAACTTGTAGATGGACTGGGGGGTCAAACCCAAATGCCCCATCACCGGGACCCCGGCTGTCAGAATACGGACCACGGATTCAACCACCTCGCGCCCCCCTTCCAACTTAACCGCATGGGCGCCCGCTTCTTTCATGATGCGAATGGTGGATTGCAAGGCCTCTTTGGAATTGCCTTGGTAGGAGCCAAACGGCAAATCCACGACCACCAACGCCCGCTGAACCGCCCTGACCACCGATGATGCGTGGTAGATCATTTGATCCAAGGTGATCGGCAGGGTAGTTTCGTGTCCGGCCATGACATTCGATGCGGAATCCCCCACCAGGAGGACATCCACCCCGGAGCGATCCAGAATCCGGGCCATCGTAAAATCATAAGCCGTCAACATGGCGATTTTTTCGCCGGCCTCCTTCATTTCGGCCAGGGTATGGGTTGTAACCCGCTTGACTTCGCCGTGTACGGACATGCTATGGAATTAAAGACTGCTTAAAAATCCGGAATCCTTCAAAAAACAAAGAAACCCATCGTTCAGGGCACAAAATACACCTTAATTTAGCCCCTTGTCCACCAAATTTCTGCCTTGAACTTTTTTGATCCTCCTTCGGCCTTGCGTCTTTCTAGTTTCCTACCCAGACCTCCAGCCTTCTTCGCCCTGTTGATGGGACTCCTGGTCTCCTCCTGCAGCACCGATGTGGACGTGAACGCCCCCTGGAAGGAACAAACCATCGTGACCTGCTTGGTGGACCCCAATCAGGCGGTTCATTACCTTCGCATTCACAAGGCCTACCTGGATCCAACGCGCAATGCCCTGGTTGTCGCGGCCATCCGTGACTCGCTGTACCACGATCCCAACCGCACCCGGGTTTGGATTGAGATCTGGAAAAATGGGGTCTTGCGCGATAGCCTGGCCTGCACACCGATGGATACGGTCCTGAACGGTGGAGGGGGCCTATTTCCGGATACTTTGCGCCTTTACCGCTTTTCTTCCCCGTTGGTCGCAGGCCAACCCCGCTTGGACAGCAGCGCTGAACATCGCCTTCGCATTCAGACCCCCGGTGGTCAATCGCTGAATGCATCCCTCTTCCCCATCGGTCGTAACAATTCCCTACCCGGAGGGCTCCCCCCCGGTGGAAACCTCCCTCCCAATTTTGGTGGACTCAATTGGAGCGCCAACCAGGGGCATCAAGTGGCCTTTACCCTGCCTGTCAACACGTCCCGCTATAATTTTGGTATCCGAGCCTATTTCGATGAGTGGAGTGTCGATTCGGTGCCTCCCGGCCCACCCCCCCATCCTGACACACCGGGACTCCGCCTTCGTTCCATCGAATGGCCCATCACCACCAACGGACTCAACCCTGGCCTTGGTTTGGTAACGAGGGTGTTTGGTAGAAATCTTTTTTCATTGCTCAACGCCACTTTGGCCAAAGAACCCAGAACCCATCGGCGACTGCGAGGCACCCTCTTTCATTTCTACTGGCTGGACGAGCCTTTTGGTACCTACCTGGAGGTCACCAATTCCAGCCCATCCATGTCGGACGTAAAACCAACCTATACCAATATCAACAACGGTTTAGGGCTCTTCGCCGGTCGGCGGGAGTGGCCGAATCCTACCACAGAGGCCCAAACTCCGGGGTATCCCTTCAGCAGTCGATACTATCGTCAGGCTTTGGGGGGAATCGGTACCGACAGCCTTCGTTTGAAGTACCCGGACCTCAACTTTCAGCCATAATTACCCCGGCTTGAGGCCTCATGGGGACCTAATGACCTAGGTGTCTGCCAAAATGTCGCGTATTCCCCCTTTTTTCGGCCCAAGACTGTTTTGGCATTGTTCTTGAATGAAGAGGGGAAAACTTAAGCGAATCCTATGAAAAAGATCATCGGCATTGACCTCGGAACCACCAACTCGTGTGTATCCGTGATGGAAGGCAACGAATACGTTGTCATTCCCAACAGCGAAGGTCGCCGCACGACCCCGTCCATCGTCGCCTTTTTGGCGAACGGAGAAATTAAGGTCGGGGATCCTGCCAAGCGCCAGGCCATCACCAACCCCGAAAAAACCATTGCATCCATCAAGCGCTTTATGGGGCGCAAACACTCGGAAGTCAGCGAAGAATTGAAATACGTTGCTTACACCGTGACCAAAGGGGATAACGACACCCCTCGCGTCAAAATTGACGACAAGCTTTATACCCCTCAGGAGATTTCAGCCATGACCCTTCAAAAGATGAAGAAAACGGCCGAGGACTACCTGGGTTATGAAGTGAACGAAGCCGTGATCACGGTTCCCGCTTACTTTAACGATGCGCAGCGTCAAGCCACCAAAGAAGCCGGAGAAATCGCCGGCCTCAAGGTCGCCCGAATTGTCAACGAACCGACCGCAGCCGCTTTGGCCTACGGTCTTGACAAAAAAACCTCCGACCTCAAGGTCGCCGTCTTTGACTTGGGCGGTGGAACCTTTGACGTTTCCATTTTGGAATTGGGTGACGGCGTATTTGAAGTCAAATCCACCAACGGAGATACCCATTTGGGCGGTGACGACTTTGATCAGGTGATTATTCAGTGGATGGCCGATGAGTTCAAAGCCGATGAAGGCATGGACTTGACCAGAGACCCGATGGCCTTGCAACGCCTCAAGGAAGCCGCCGAAAAAGCCAAGATTGAACTTTCTTCCTCATCGGAATCCGAGATCAATCTCCCGTATATCACGGTGGTTGACAATGTTCCCAAGCACTTGGTTCGCAAACTAACCCGTGCCAAATTCGAACAATTGGCCGATTCCTTGATTCAACGAACCCTGGAACCCTGCAAACAAGCCATCAAAGATTCGGGCTATTCCACCTCGGATATTGACGATGTGATTTTGGTAGGCGGTTCAACCCGTATCCCCAAAATTCAGGAGGTGGTCGAGTCTTTCTTTGGAAAAAAGCCTTCCAAAGGAGTGAATCCTGACGAAGTGGTCGCCGTTGGCGCCGCCATTCAAGGTGGTGTTTTGACGGGGGATGTGGAGGGTGTTCTCCTGCTGGATGTCACCCCGCTTTCGCTGGGTATCGAAACGATGGGAAATGTTATGACACGACTCATTGAGTCCAATACCACGATTCCCTCCAAAAAAAGCCAGGTCTTTTCAACCGCCGCTGATTCCCAACCATCGGTCGAAATTCATGTATTGCAAGGCGAGCGCCCTATGGCGGCCGACAACAAAACCATTGGCCGCTTTCACTTGGACGGTATTCCGCCCGCCCCTCGCGGTGTTCCCCAAATTGAGGTCACCTTTGACATCGATGCCAACGGTATTCTCAACGTATCGGCCAAAGACAAAGCCTCTGGAAAAGAACAAAAAATCCGTATCGAAGCTTCGTCCGGACTTAGCAAAGAAGAAATCGAACGCATGAAGCAAGAGGCTGCTGCCAACTCCAGTTCAGACGAACAGCGCAAGCAGGAAGCCGAAACCATTAACGCTGCCGATTCGCTGATTTTCTCCACCCAGAAACAGCTCAAGGATTACGGTGACAAGATTCCTGCCGAAAAACGCAGCGCCATTGAGTCAGCCCTCCAAACCTTGCAGACCGCGCACGCTTCCAAGGATTTGGCCGCCATCACCACCGCAACCGCTGAGCTCAACAAACAATGGGAAGCGGCCTCGGCCGATATGTACCAGGCCAGCCAACAAGGTCAGGGCGAAACCCAGACCGACGGCAACACCGGGTCCAACAACAGCGCCGGCTCCGCCGAGGATGTCACCGACGTCGATTACGAAGAAGTTAAATAAAACGGATGCCGGCATCCTATCTCCAGCGAATCCTAGCCATCATTGCCTTGGCGATGATGGCAGGGTGTCGCTCTGAATGGATGGGCGATTTGCGCCCGAATCTTCCACCGGAAACTTATGCCGTGGTGGATAGCATTCAGCGTAGCGGCCCGGATCGCTTGCCCACCACCGTTCAGCTGCATTGGTGGGGGCTGGATCCGGACGGGACCGTTGTGAAATTCGAAATGAGAGTCGGCCCCCAACCTTTGGGGAACCTGCCTTGGACAACGACCTTGGCCAACGATACCCTGGTTCGACTCAATCTACCTCCTGGTCCTGACTCCTCGGACTTTGTTCTGGAAATCCGCGCGACCGATAACCAAGGCGCGACCGACACAACGCCGGCCCGCTTGATGTTACCACTTCGGAACACAGCCCCCGTTCTATCCTTTGTTTACAACCCGGACGGTGGCAGTGCCTTGGCGGGGGCCTTTCCGGTTTTGACCTTTCCGGTTTTGGGTTATCGCTGGGAAGGGAGGGACGCCGACGGGGATTCAACCCTCTTGTACTACGAGATCTGCCTCAACGATACCCTCAACGGGGATACCGTGCGCATACCGGCACGATACAACGAATGTATTTTGGATTGGGCACCCAATTCGGGGCTTTGCCAAGTCCTGGCCGGACCTTCCGATTGGCCAATTACCAAACGCCTGGCTGGCTTGATCTTGGGAGACACCAATCGCCTTTATGTGCGGGCTGTCGATCAGTCCTTGGCCCCGTCCTCGTGGGTCGCCAGTCGGCCTTCCATGGTTCGACCCGCGGTGGCCACGGTGCTTTTGGTAAATGCCTACGGCAACGATCCCAACCCAGACCTCAACGCGGATACCTTATCGAATCGATACTTGGGTTGGCTCAACAGCCTAGGGGTTTCAAGCATCGCCCAGCTGCACCTCTTCCAAAAATCCGGGAACCGCTATACCCAACTTTCGGTGAACGAACGAGTGCAGGCCCGCATCTTTGCGCGTTTTGGCCGCATTCTATGGATCGCCCCCGATTTTGAGTTGTCCCTGCAATTTTCATCCAAAACGTTGGGTTCTTTTTTTCAGAATGGGGGACACCTAATCCTCGCGGCCAAAGCAGATGCTGGTACGCCAGCCTGGTCCACCGCTTACGAATCCTCCCCCATCGACTCGGTCACCGAAATCCCGGCAGGTTCTAGTTTTTTGTTGACCGACACCTCCAGCTTGCATCCCCTTTCGACCCAATGGAACGGACAATCTTGGACCCTGCCCGCCTTGACCCATCAGGGCTTTTCGTCGGGCAATCGTCCCCTCAAACCCGGCCCCTCCTCGACCTCCCTGTATCGAATCAATTTGTTGTTAAGAAACGACAACAACCCCGCCCCCCCCTTCCCCCTGTACTCGGGCCCCTCAACCTGCATGGTCATTCGGCAGAATTCCTTGAACGGCAGCACCTACACCTTATCCTCCATTGAACTGCATCGCATGCTGCCTGCAGCGTCTCGGCTGAACCTGCTCCAAAATCTTCTGACAAGGGTATGGCAACTGCCCTAACCCGCCTCGCCGTCTGGGCCAGCGGGACAGGAAGCAATGCCCAAAACCTCATCCAAGCTTTCAAAAACCACCCCAACATTCGCGTTGTTTTGGTGGTAACCAACAACCCGGATGCCCCGGTGGTCGCCAAAGCCGCTGCCCTCAAAGTACCCGTTTTGCTTTTGGGACCCCAAAGCTGGAAGGATGGGCATGAACTCCTGCAGCAATTGAAAGGTTATGCGGTGGATGCCCTTGTCTTGGCCGGTTTCCTGCGCAAAATCCCCGATTATTTGTTGGGGGCTTATCCCGAACGAATTGTCAACCTGCATCCTTCGCTGCTACCCGATTTTGGAGGAAAAGGCATGTATGGAATGCATGTTCACCGGGCCGTCCTGGATTCCGGCCAACGGCATTCGGGCATCACGATTCATTTGGTGGACCGCGAATACGATACCGGCCCTATTCTGGCCCAATACCGCTGCGATATCCTCGCAGGGGACACCCCCCAAAGCCTCGCTGATCGGATTCATGCCCTGGAGCATGCCCATTACCCCGACGTCGTGGCCTCTTGGATCAAGGGTTGGACCGGGACCTAAGCAGGTTATCTTTGGGTTTAGACCCCAAAATCCTTGATTTATGACTATTGTTCAACGTTTCGTCGCCACGATAAGCCTGATGACGTTGTTGTTGGGGGCCAACCAACGCGGGCTTTGGGCTCAATCCTGTCCAACCGGGACCACCCAGCTCATTGTCTCGGTCCGCACCGATAATTATCCGAGGGAATCCTCCTACAAGCTTCAGAACCAAACGGGGGCCGTCCTCATGCTCCGGGATACGGGGTATTTTACCCAAGACAATACCACCTATCGGGACACCCTCTGCATTCCCAACACCGCGTGCCTCCTCTTTACGATGATGGATTCGTACGGGGATGGCCTCTGTTGCTCCTACGGCAACGGACAATATCAGCTCTTCTGGAACGGGACCCTCACCGCTAGCGGTGGCCAATTCACCCACAGCGATGTTCGCAGTATCAATTGCGGTCCCACCCAGAGTTGCTCCACGGCGCTGGCCATCGATACGGGGAATTACAGCGCCCCGGTCCGCAATTCCTGGTACACTTACCAAGCCCCGACCCGCGGTCGTTACCGAATCAGCACATGCCAGGCCAATGCGAGTTACAATACCAAAATCTGGGTTTACAATACCTGCAATGCCCCGGTTCTGTCCAACGATAATTTAGGAACCATCTTTTTTAACGACTCCTCAACTTCTTGCGGGAACAGGGCCGAAGTCATGGCCTTTTTGGACACCACCACCACGTACCGGATTCGCATCGGTGGGGACAGCTCTTGCACCGGCCCCATCGCCTTCCGTCTCCAATACGATGGACCCATCCCCGGCTGCATGGATTCTTTGGCCTGCAATTACGATCCCATGGCCACCGTTGCAGGAACCTGTTATTATTACCCGAACCCCTTGTGCCCCCCGGGTCCTGACCTGGAATTTGTGCAATCGGTTTTTGAAAATTCATTGCAAAGGTCCACCCTCACAGCCAACGTCGGCAATTGTTGGGTGGCCGAAAATTGCCTAACGGGTTATGGCAATCGCACCGTCCTTCGCTTTACCACCGATATCCGAAATGTAGGCATCACGGACTACTACATCGGCAGCCCTTCAACCCACCCCGGGCAATTTAACACCGTCAATTGCCACGGGCATGCCCATTACGAAGGCTACGCCGAATATGTTTTGTACCCCACCGTGGGCAACCGCATTCCGGTCGGGTTCAAAAATGGTTTTTGTGTTATGGACCTCGCCTGTCCCTCCGGTATCCCGGCTAAATACGGTTGCAGCAATATGGGAATCACCGCCGGTTGCGGGGACATTTATTCTCGGAGTTTGGATTGCCAATGGATTGACATTACCGATGTCCCTACAGGGGATTATATCCTGGCCGCCAAGGTGAATTGGGATCAATCCCCCGACGCCCTCGGTCGCATCGAGATGAATTACATGAACAATTGGGTTCAGGTCTGCCTCCGAGTCTATACCGATAGCAACGGACTCAAACAATACAGCAAATACCCCAACTGCAATCCTTATGTTGATTGTCAAGGCGTTACCTACGGCAATGCGGTCCGGGATTGTCGCGGAATTTGCGCCGGAAGCGCCATCCGTGGGGATATGAATCAAGACTCGATTCGCAACAGCGTGGATGTTCCTTTTTATCTGACCGGCTTGGTCCAACAACTCCTTCCTTACAGCGAATGCGCTGACCTCAGCGGCGACAGCACCCTCAATGTGTGGGATGCAGCCTTGCTTGGAAATTGCCTGATGAACAATAACACAGGGCAGGCCTGCAGTTTCCCTCGTGGTCTTCAATCGGTCCAAACCCATACCACCAAAATCTTGGCGGTCGATACCGTGCAACGCTTCGTGGACATTGCCATCCGAAATCCGCAACATCGTTTAACAGCTTTGGATTTCGAGATCCATGGCATACGCCCCTTGCAAATCACCTCCTTGTCGGCCCCGGGTTCCCCGATCTGGCAATTTACCTTCGCCAACAACAGCCCACGTATCGTGGCCATGGCCCAGAACCTAACCCAAAGCCTAGCAAGGGATTCCTTGTTTCAACCCTTGCTTCGAATCTTTTACAGTCGAACCAACGACACGGCCATCTATCTGCGCCGCACCCATGCCGGTGTCAACGAGTACTTCGAAAACCTAGTGACGTTGACCGACAGCACCCGATGGAGGGTTTCTTTGGATCGCAGTTCGGTTGAAAACCTCAACCAAAGGCCGGCTTTGCGCTTGTATCCCAATCCAACCAAGGGCTCCCTGACCCTGGAATTTCCAGCATCCGATCAATCCGCCCACTACCGAGTCCTTGGTTCCAACGGCAAGGTTTACCTTCAATCGGAACTTAGCCAGCCCCATCTAGGCCGCCAAGATTTGGATTTCACCGAAACCCTGCCCTCAGGCCTCTATCTTTTGGAATACCGCGGGCCCCTAGGGCGCAACCTGATCCGATTTGTCAAGCACTAAAACACCCAGCATGGCCACCCCTCCCATCGCCATTTCCAAACCCGAAACAGCCTGGCTAGATTTCGAAAAACCTATCCAGGAACTGGAGGAAGAACTAACCAAACTTCGTCAAATTCAGGACAAAGGCAAAAGCGATGTGAGCGGTCCCATCCGTGCCCTGGAGACCCAAATTCTAAAAACCAAGAAACAACTCTACAGTCATTTGACGGGTTGGCAAAAAGTTCAGTTATCCCGTCATCTCGACCGACCCTATACCCTCTTTTATGTAGAGCGCATGACCACCGATTTTGTGGAATTGCACGGTGATCGGTGTTACGGGGACGATAAGGCCATTGTCGGAGGTTTTGCAAATTTGGACGGCCAATCGGTCATGTTCATCGGTCACCAGAAAGGCATTAACACCAAAATGCGGCAGTACAGGAACTTTGGGATGGCCAACCCCGAAGGGTATCGTAAAGCATTGAGATTGATGAAATTGGCGGAAAAATTCAACAAACCCATTGTAACCCTGGTGGATACACCGGGCGCCTTTCCGGGCATTGAAGCCGAAGAGCGAGGCCAGGCCGAAGCCATTGCCAAAAACATCCGAGAAATGTTCCAGCTCAAAGTCCCCGTCATTGTGGTGATTGTTGGAGAAGGTGCATCGGGTGGTGCGATTGGAATTGGGGTCGGAGACCGGGTTTTGATGTTGGAGAATACCTGGTACTCGGTCATTTCACCCGAATCTTGCAGCAGCATTCTTTGGAGAAGTTGGGACCACAAAGAAAAAGCAGCCGAGGCCCTGCAACTGACCTCTGAGGCCATGCTAAAACACGGCCTCATCGACGAAATTATTCCCGAACCGCTGGGCGGTGCGCACCGCGACCGGGAAGGCATGGCCAAAACACTGCGCGCGACCCTCCTTCGACATCTTCAACAGCTCCAAGCCTTGGACCCCTCCACCCGGATCGAAAAACGCATTGAGCGTTTCGCCACCATGGGCGTCTACGGTCACGAGTCCTAAGTTCCCTGCCTTTTTTTGGTCGTGACCCCTATCGATCGTTCGGCTTCCGAAGCATCGAAGCACCGGATCCAGGAATTGGTCCGCCAGCTCAACGAACACAACCGCGCTTACTATATCCAGGATCAACCGCTGATTAGCGACCAGGAATTTGATGCCCTCCTTCGCGAGTTGGAAGAATTGGAAGCCCGATTCCCTGAATGGGCCGAACCCGATTCCCCAACCCGTCGAGTTGGTGGAGGAATTTTGGATGGCTTTGAACAGCGCAAGCACCGAAGGCCCATGCTTTCGCTGGGCAATACCTACAGCGAAGCCGAAATTTTGGCCTTTCATGAACGATGTATCAAAGGCCTGGGCTACGAACCCCTCTACGCCGTTGAACTCAAAATTGACGGGGTCGCTCTTTCCCTGCATTACCAAGATCGAATCTTGCAATACGCGGTGACCCGCGGTGACGGCGTCCAGGGGGATGATGTTACGGCCAATGTTCGGACCATCGAAGCCCTGCCTCTACGACTGAGTCCGGATGCACCGACCGAACCCTTGGAAATACGAGGAGAGGTTTACCTACCCCGGACCTACCTGACCCGAATTAACCAAGAAAGGGCCTTGTCTGGCGAAGAACCCTATGCCAATCCCCGCAACCTAGCCTCCGGAACCCTCAAGTTATTGGATAGCTCGGTGGTCCGTCACCGTCGTTTATCCGCTTGGTGTTATCAATTGGACGGAGAAGGCCCCTTGTTACAAAAAAACCAAACCCATCACCAACGCATGGCCTTGTTACAGGCTTGGGGATTTCCGATCTGCGAGCACCGAGCCGGGCCCCTTCCCTTTGATGGCGTCCTTGATTTTATTACCCAATGGCAAAGCAGACGCCAAGAACTCCCCTTTGACATCGACGGGGTGGTCCTCAAAGTGGATGACTTTGGTCAACGCGAAGAATTGGGATACACCGCCAAATCACCGCGCTGGGCCATCGCTTACAAGTACCCGGCCCAAAGCGTCCGGACCCGTCTGCTGGATGTTCTTTTTCAGGTGGGCCGAACAGGGGCCGTGACCCCGGTGGCCTGCCTTGAGCCGGTTGAAGTGGCCGGCACAGTGGTCAAAAGAGCCTCCTTGTACAACGAGGCCGAAATACGCCGCTTGGATCTCCATCTTGGCGACACGGTGAGCCTTGAAAAAGGAGGGGATATCATCCCCAAAATCACCGATGTCCATCCCGAACAACGCCCTGCAGGTAGCCTATCCGTTGATTTCCCTCAGCATTGCCCCGATTGCCAAACCAGTTTAATTTGCGTCGAAGCCCTGCATTATTGCCCCAATCACCGGCTCTGCCCTCCCCAGGTCCTGGGCCGTCTGGAACACTTTGTTGCTCGAAAGGCCATGAACCTGGAGCACTTGGGCACCGAGACCCTTTTTCAGTTGTTACAACAAAAAATGATTTCCGATCCAGCCGATCTCTACGAGTTGGATGCCGTCCGACTTGCCTCGTTGGAACGAACCGGCGACAAAAGCATTCAACGCCTCCTCGAAGCCATCCAAGCCTCCAAGGCCGTCCCCTTCGAAAGGGTTTTGTTTGCCCTGGGTTTGAGAGGCATTGGAGAAGTCGCTTCCAAAACCCTGGCCCGGCATTTTGGTTCCATGGAAAAACTATCGATGGCGGACAAAGAATCGCTGATCGAAGTTCATGAAATCGGCGAAAAATCGGCCGAGCAAATCCTGGCTTGGTTTGCCGACCCCCTGAACCAAAGAATGTGGCAACGACTGCAGACCATGGGGCTCTGCATGTCCATCCCCCAGACGAATTCTGCGCTGGGGAACGACGAACCGAACGCACCCCGCCCCCTCGCGGGTTGCACCCTGGTCGTCAGCGGAAAGTTTGCGAATATGGAACGAGAAGCTCTCAAAGTCCTCCTAGAAGAAGCCGGAGGCACCGTGGTTTCTTCGGTAGGTCCTCGACTCTCCTACCTCGTTGCGGGCAGCGATGCAGGTCCTTCCAAGCTCGAAAAAGCCCAAAAATTAGGGATTCAGGTAGTAAACGAAGCCTTCATCCTGGAATTGCTGGGCAAGTCCCCCCTTCCTTTGTAATTTGCGTCCATGGTATGGGACGCCGAGCAATGGCCGTTTAGGCCCCCTATGTTTATTCGCAAGTGGTTGTTTGAACAAAAAGTCAAACAATTCACCCCGACGGTTCCCTTGGCGCCTCCAACAACCCGAACAGGGCCCCAAGGAGCTTGGCTGGTTATTTACGATGGCAAGGATCCTTGGCAGGCGGAATTGGCCAAATACATTGCTCAGTACCGCAGACCCGATTACTTCTGTCAAACCTTGGGATTGGTACGCCACAACCAGGCCGACCTCAACAGCTTCCACCCCCAGGAACTCACCCATGCCTTGCTTCCTCCGGATCGTATTTTATCGTTGGCCCGTTCACGGCCTTTTGACCTCTGCATCAATTTGAGTTCTGTGAACAATCCTCCCTTGGAATACTTGGTATTGGTTGCCAACGCCCCCACCAAAATTGGGGTGAACCGCCAAAGCAGTTCCCCGCGCTACAACCTCGAATTGGGACTCAAATTAGCCGGCGCAAAACCCAGTCTTCGTTCGCTGCTTCAACACCTGGATGGATTGGGCCTGCATACCATACAGCACAGCAAATTGCAGAGC
Organism: Bacteroidia bacterium; assembly: GCA_049317645.1. Classification (GTDB taxonomy): domain Bacteria; phylum Bacteroidota; class Bacteroidia; order UBA7662; family UBA7662; genus SYHX01. The sequence goes on along the minus strand of JBMOHV010000015.1, from coordinate 10,575 downwards.
ATACATCCCCTCCCGACCCCTTAATTCCGGCCCCTCCCCACCATGAACCCATCCTTGAACGAACAAGTCTTGCCGCGTGGTACCGGGATTGCCCTGGTCACCCCCTTTGATTCCAAAGGTCGCCCCGACCGCAAGGGCCTCCGACGAATCATCGACCATGTGGTCCAAGGCGGTGTCGAATTCATCGTGGCCTTGGGCACGACGGCCGAGACCCCAACCCTCAGCAAGGAAGACCGGATGGAGGTCTTGGAATTGGTCAAAGAGGGATTGGACGGACGTCTACCCTTGTGGTGCGGCATGGGAGGGAATGACACCCGAGAATTGTTGGAACAACTCTCTGCCTTTGACCTGAAAGGCGTAGACGCCCTCCTTTCCGTAACACCGTATTACAACCGCCCATCCCAGGACGGGCTCTACGCCCATTACCGGGAATTGGCCTTGGCCACCGACCACCCCATCGTCTTGTACAATGTTCCTGCCCGTACGGGGTGTTCCCTGATGGCCGAAACCACGCTGCGCCTAGCCAATGATTTCAAAAACATCGTAGCGACCAAAGAGGCCTCCGGCGATTGGTTGCAAATCATGGAGATCATGCGCTCCAAACCAGCTGATTTCAAGGTTTATTCAGGCGACGATGCAATTTCCTTGCCCTTGTTATCCCTGGGATTGGAGGGAGTGGTCTCGGTGGTTGGCAATGCCTGGCCCCAAACCTTTGGGCAAATGGTGCGCCACGCCCTGGCCGGGGAACCTGCCGAAGCCCGTCAGCTCCATTACCAAATGCTCCCTTTGATGACCGCTGTTTTTCGGGAAGGCAGCCCTGCAGGCATCAAATTCATTCTTCAAAGCATGGGGCTTTGCGAAGACCATCTTCGCCTGCCCTTGGTCGGCATCTCGGGCCGCCTACAGACCGAACTCATCGATCTACGCAGTCGGTTTGGCAAGGAATCTTGAACATTCGTCTCGCGTTCGAAGCGATTTAACCTAATCGTTCGCCCAGGTCCAAACCATGACGGACCGCTGTTTCTTGGGCCAAGGCATAGCCGGCATCGCTGTGGCGAATGACCCCCGTGCCTGGATCGTTGTGCAAAACCCTGCGAAGACGTTCATCGGCCGCGCTGGTTCCATCCGCCACAATCACCATGCCCGAATGAATGGAATAACCCATGCCAACCCCACCACCGTGGTGAAGGCTCACCCAAGAGGCCCCTCCTGCAGTATTGACCAAAGCATTCAAAATCGGCCAATCGGCCACGGCATCCGAACCGTCCAACATCCCTTCGGTTTCCCGGTTGGGGGATGCCACCGAACCGGTATCCAAATGGTCCCGACCGATCACAATCGGGGCCGAAACCTGGCCGCTCCGAACCAATTCATTGAAGGCCAGGGCCGCCTTTTGGCGCTCCCCTTGACCCAGCCAACATATACGGGCGGGTAAACCTTGGAAAGCAATCCGCTCTTGGGCCATGGTCAACCAGCGGCAAAGTCCTGCATTCTCCGGAAACATATCCAACAACAATTGGTCGGTTACTTCAATATCCTTGGGATCCCCCGAAAGTGCCACCCAACGAAACGGCCCTTTGCCCTCGCAAAAAAGTGGACGGATGTACGCCGGCACAAAGCCCGGAAAATCAAAAGCCTCCTTGTAACCGGCTTCCAAGGCGCGACCACGGAGGTTGTTACCATAATCAAAGGTGATGGATCCTTGGCGTTGAAAATCAACCATCAGCTCAACATGCCGACGCATGGCATCGTAGGCACGCTTTAGATATTGTTGGGGATCCGAGAGACGAAGCGCTGCCGCCTCATCGGAACCCATACCCTGCGGTAGGTAGCCCACCATCGGATCATGAGCCGAGGTCTGGTCCGTCAGAACATCCGGCACGATGCCCCGTTCCTTCAACCGCTCCAACATATCAACGGCCGTAGCGATCACCCCGATGCTTAGAGCCTCTCCCGAACGGCAGGCCTCCAAGGCCGCATCGATCCCCTCATCCAAATTTTCGTATACCTTATCCAAATAACGAGTTTCGACACGTTTGGCCGCTCGCCAAGACTCCACTTCCGCCGCCAGGCAGACCCCTTCGGCCATCGTGATCGCCAAAGGCTGAGCCCCGCCCATGCCGCCCAATCCTGCCGTAACACATAGTTTGCCGCGAAGAGTCCCCCCAAAATGCTGACGACCCACCGCATGGAAAGTCTCGTACGTACCCTGCACAATGCCCTGAGAACCAATATAAATCCAAGAACCGGCCGTCATCTGCCCGTACATCATCAGCCCCTTCCGCTCCAATTCATCAAAATGTTCCCAGTTGGCCCAATTCGGCACCAACATGGAATTCGAAATCAAAACCCGGGGGGCGTCCACATGGGTTGGCAGAATAGCCACCGGTTTTCCGCTTTGGATAAGCAAGGTTTCGTTATCGTTCAAATCCATCAGCGCCCTTTGAATTTGATCAAAAGCCTCCCGGTTACGGGCCGCTTTGCCCCGTCCTCCGTAAACAATCAAATCATCGGGTCGCTCCGCCACATCGGGATCCAAATTGTTTAACAACATTCGCAAGGCCGCCTCTTGGATCCATCCTTTGCATCGAAGGGTGTTACCAATGGGCGCTCGATCACCGGGAGCAAAGAGCGCAGGAGTGGAGTTGGTTTTTACGTTCATGATTGAAATATTTTTTTTTACCACTCCAATAGAGTGCATGTTCGGGGGGCCAGGGTGATCTCGGAATCCAGCCTACGAAGTAGGCCGCTGGGTTGCTCGCGGACTTCCACGCCCAATGGCCAATGCTTGGCATAGCGTTCGCTGGTCACCCGCTTGGGGGACGCAGAGCCGTTTACCAAAACCAACAAATGACGACTACCCGACGATGCTGAACCATCGGCAACCGTCCGCGCATAGACATAGACCTCATCCTCCGGGATATAATGTTCAAATTGACCCTTGGCAACGGCCTCGCTGCCTTTGCGCCATTGGCCCAATTGTTTGATTTCCCCCAAAAAAGCGGCGGTTGCGGTATCAAGCCCCCGATTTTCAAAAACCGATGCGCGATCCCCGTTCCATCCACCCGGCATGTCCTGCCGAACATTGCTTCCGCCCAGGCTGGAAAAATTCCCAAACAAAAGCTCCGACCCGTAGTACAATTGGGGCACACCCCGAAGCGTGTACAACATCTTGTACGCCATGAGGGCCGTGGATGCATCCTCCCTGAATTCAGACCAAGCCCTGGAAACATCGTGGTTATCCAAGAAGATGAGATTGCGGGCCGCCTCCTTGTAAAGGAAATCCTGGGCCAAGGTGGTGTAGATTTTGCGGAGTCCACGATCCCAATCCATTTTTTCGTTGAGTCCTTCGACCAAAGCGATGCGGACCGGAAAATCAGTGACCGAGGCCAAACCTGGGCCCGCCAACCTAACCGAATCGGGCTCGCGAAAGAGCGGACAGTCCTCGGTCCAATACGCCGATTCAGGCACGCTGTGCACCCACACTTCGCCCACCAAGCCCAGGCGAGGGTATTCCCGTTGCATGGCCGCAGTCCAACGACGCATAAAGCGGGTATCCGGATACGCATAGGTATCGATTCGATACCCGGCCAAACCCGCATATTCAATCCACCACAGGTTGTTTTGAATCATGTACCGTTGCAGATCCTCGTTGGTTTGGTCCAAATCAGGCATGGGGTGATCAAACCATCCTCGACGCATCAGGGCTCTATCCTGATCCTGGGCGTACGGATCCATCTGGGTAATAGCTCGGTAATTGGAACGGGTAAAGGAGGGCCAACGATGCACCCACCCGCTGTCCACCGGTTGGGCCAACAAAGGATGCGTCCCTCCCCAATGATTGTGAACGATATCCATGATGACCTTGAGGCCCCGCTGGGCGCATGTGGAGACCAATTCCTTGTAGAGGGCGTTGGTACCCAAGCGGGGATCCACCCGGTAGAGATCCGTCGAAGCATAACCGTGATACGACTCCTTGGGCAAATCGTTTTCAAGCACCGGATTCAGCCACAAGGCCGTGACGCCCAGGCTCTGGATATAATCCAAATTTTGGAGCAACCCTCTCAAATCCCCCCCGTGCCGGGCCTGATCAACGCCCCTATCCACCCGCTGCTCCCGCATTCCGGAAACACGATCGTTGCTGGTATCCCCGTTCGCAAAACGATCCGGCATCACCAAATAAACCAAATCCGCAGCGCTCCAACCAGCCCCTTTCAAGGAAGGCTCGGTGGCCTTGGGGTCCGATTTTCGCCCAAAGGGGTAACGCAAAATCGTTTTCCACTGATTCGACCCTGGCTTAAGCCGCTGAAATTCAACGGTCTGTGGCTCAAAATCTCGCTGCATCACCAAATCCAACCAGAGGTATTCGCGTTTGCCGGGCCCCGCAGGTCGTACCGACTGCAGTTGCAGACCTTGCGTTTGGGGTGCAATTCGCCATGCCCCGGCCCCTTCCGAATCGGTATAGACCAAGAGCTGCAGGGTTGTGTCCTCCATTCCCACCCACCAGCAAGGGGGGTCCACTCGCACAATGTTACCGTAACAACGGGCCATTGAGGTGTCCTCGGCTTGGGTATCCTCCGCGACCTTCGCCTTCACCTTGTTAGGCTTCCCCGCATTCGCCTTCACCTTGTTAGGCTTCCCCGCATTCGCATTGGCAGAAAAGCCCCACATGCATAGCCAGCAAATCATGATTGCCCAGCCAAGGCGGCTTTGGATCCGTCCAACGCATCGTAGATTTTGCATGGCTATCATTCTTGCTGCTTAATCCTCAAATACCAGGAGATGAAAATTTTTCTTGCCCTTCTGGACCAAAACCAATCGACCGGCAAACAAATCCTCGGTCGAAGCCCTGGCCAAGACATCGCTGCACTTTTCGCGGTTGAGGCTAAGGCCCCCGCCCTCGATCATTTTTCGAGCCTCCGAACGAGACCCGAAAATCCCGGAATGGTCGCTTAGCAAGGGAACCCATTCGCAACCCTCTGCAAGTAGGGACTTCGAAACCTGGTGAACCGGAACGCCCTCCAGTGCCTGCATGAGAACATCAGGGTCCAGACTCATCATTTGATCCCTGGAAACCTTGCCAAACAACAAATCTGAAGCCGCCGTGGCCTGGGCAAGGGCTTGCTCACCGTGCACCCGGCGGGTTACATCAACGGCTAGCAAGCGCTGCGCATGACGCTGGTGGGGAGCCTGGTCGTGGACCGAAACCGCTTCAGCGATTTCCTGCATCGATAACAACGTATAGACGGGCAAGTAACGACGGGCCTCGTCATCGCTGACGTTGAGCCAAAACTGGTAAAAGCGGTAAGGGCTGGTTTTTTGAGGATCCAGCCAGATATTGCCCCCTTCGGATTTCCCAAATTTGGACCCGTCTGATTTTTTGGTCAGAGGGGCGGTCAGGGCCCAGGCCTCGCTCCCATCCATGCGCCGAATTAATTCGGTCCCCGTTGTGATATTGCCCCACTGATCGGAGCCACCCACCTGCACCTTGCAACCGTAATGCCGGTGCAGATGAACAAAATCATAGCCCTGAATCAATTGGTAGCAAAACTCCATGAAGGACATGCCATTTTCCAAACGCAATTTGACCGAATCCTTGGCCAACATATAATTAATCGGGATATGTCGTCCCACATCGGCGATAAAGTCCAAAAAACTCCAAGGCCCGAACCACTCTTCGTTGTTGACGAGGCGTGCGCCGGCTGGTGATGCCGGATCAAAATCCAAGAACCTCTTCAACTGCGCCTGCTGACAGGCCAGGTGATGCTCCATTTGTTCGCGGCTCAGCACATTCCGCTCGGCGCTGCGTCCCGTTGGATCGCCTACCCGACCGGTGGCTCCTCCCACCAACGCGATGGGACGATGCCCGGCCTTTTGAAAGTGCACCAGCAACATGATAGGTACCAGGTTGCCAATATGCAAAGAATCGGCGGTCGGGTCAAAACCCGCGTACACAGCGACTTTTTCGCGCTCCAACAGGGCATCCAGCCCCGGAACATAATCCTGCACCAGCCCTCGCTCCTGCAGGGACAAGAATAGCCCTTGGTTCATACGGTGTCAAAAATAGTCAAGTAACTTTGAGCGCTTCACGGTTCAACATAAAACCCTTGAATTCCTCCTATGAAAATTCACAATTTTAGCGCCGGGCCTGCCATTCTTCCCCGCACGGTCCTTGAACAAGCCTCTGCCGCCCTGTTGGATTTTAACGGGACAGGCCTTTCGCTCATCGAGGTGTCCCATCGGGACAAAGATTTCGAAGGGGTGATGCACGAAGCAAGAGCGGCCGTCAAAAGGCTGCTGGGGTTGGGGGATGACTTTGAGGTTCTCTATTTGCAAGGAGGCGCCTCCCTCCAATTCGCCATGGTCCCCATGAACCTCCTGAGGCCAGATGGGAAGGCCGCTTATGTCAATACAGGGACATGGGCCACCAAAGCCATTGAGGATGCCCAAAAACTGGGGGAAGTCCAGGTATTGGCCAGCTCCGAAGACAAGAATTTTTCTTACATACCGACGGGCTATACCATCCCCAAAGATGTCGATTACCTGCACATCACCTCCAACAATACCATTTACGGGACCCAAATGCAGTCCTTCCCGGATAGCCCGGTACCGGTGGTTTGCGATATGTCCTCGGACATCTTTAGCCGTCCTGTTCCAGCCTCTTCCATGGGGTTGATCTACGCAGGCGCCCAAAAAAACATGGGGCCGGCCGGTACCACCTTGGTCGTCATCCGCAAAGACTTGGTTGGACACAGCGGTCGCAGGCTCAATGCCATGTTGGACTACGGGGTTCATATCAAAGGCCAAAGCATGTACAACACCCCCCCGGTCTTTGCGGTCTATGTCAGCATGCTTACCCTGCAATGGATCGAAGCTCAGGGCGGACTAATCGCCATGGAAAAACAGAACCGCGCCAAAGCCGATCTCTTGTACAATGAAATCAACCGAAACTCACTTTTTAGACCAACGGTCACCGATGGTTCTGGTTCCCTCATGAATGCGACCTTCGTTCTCAACGAAACATCGCTCGAAGCGGTATTCGAAGGTTTACTTCGGGAGGCCGGGATTTCGGGTCTCAAAGGCCATCGTTCGGTGGGTGGGTACCGCGCCAGTCTATACAACGCCATGCCTATCGAATCTGTTCAGGTCCTGGTCGATGTGATGCAAACACTTGAAAATCAACGCGCCTCCTGATTCCATATCCTGAACCTCCCCCTCATCCCATAACCCGAACCTTACCCCTCCAGAAACATGAAAATATTGGCCAACGACGGAATCGACGAAGCCGGCAAAAAAATCTTGGAAGAAGCCGGGCACACGGTGGATACCAACAAAATCCCTCAGCAGGAATTGGCCGCACGCCTTCCCGCTTACGATGCTTTGATCGTTCGTTCCGCCACCAAAGTGCGGGCCGAACTTATGGACGCTTGTCCTAATCTTCGCTTGGTGGCCAGGGCCGGTGTTGGAATGGACAATATCGATGTAGAAAACGCCCGCTCTCGCGGTATAGTTGTACTGAACACCCCCGCTGCTTCGTCGATTGCCGTGGCTGAATTGGTCTTTGCTCACATGCTGAGTCTATGCCGATTCCTGCATCATGCGCACCGCGAAATGCCAACTCGGGGGGCGCAGGAATTCAACCAACTCAAATCATCGTATGCAGGAGGTACCGAACTCTTTGGCAAAACCCTGGGGTTGGTTGGTTTTGGTCGAATTGGCCAAGAGGTGGCCCGCATTGCCCATGGTTTTCGAATGAAAATTCTGGTTCACGATGTTCTTTTCCAAAAAGAACCCGCCTTGGGCCAAGAGATGCAGTCCAAACACGGCGTAGAAATCAGCAACCTGGAAGATATGCTCCCACGATGCCACTACCTCAGCCTCCATGTCCCAGGCCTGAAACAAGCACTGATAGGTGCCGCTGAGTTGGCCGCAATGCCCGCAGGCGCCTGCGTTGTGAACGCTTCGCGAGGTGGGCTGATTGATGAAAACGCCCTTTTGGATTCCCTCGCCAATGGCCATATCCGCTATGCGGGCTTGGATGTATTTGAGAAAGAACCCGACGTACGACCCGATGTTTTGGGGCATCCCTCCATCAGTTCAACACCCCATACCGGCGCTTCCACCTTGGAAGCCCAAGAGAGAATCGGCCTCGAAATGGCCCAACGCATTTTGGAGCATTTTCCAATGGGCTAAAGCATGCCCGCCTTTTTTCCTTTTGAGGCTCGGTTTCCAAAGAACTTTGGAGAGGCCTGTGAAACCCTCATTCAAAGGGTACAGTCACCTCTGAACCCCCACAAAGGATCGGATCCTTTGACGGCCGAAGCAGTGACCCAAGAAGCCTTGCAAGCATTTCAACAAATGTTAGCAGAAGGGATCTGGGCCCATAAACCGGAACAACCCCTTTTGGTTGGGTATCAATGCCAATTTCGGGGACATACCCAGCGTGGTATAATTGGGCTCTGCGATGCAACCGAAGTCGGCACCACCATCCTCCCCCATGAAAACATCCGTCTAGACCGGGCTCTTGACATTCAACGATGGCAAAACATGCTGCATTGCCAGTGGACTCCGGTGTATTTATCGTACCGTTCCAATGCCGATCTGAGCCATGCCTTGACAAACATTTGGTCACAAACCAATAACCATCACTATGTTATGAAGGACGGGGCCCGCATCGATCTCTGGCCTATCCAGAACCCTGCGTTGATTCAAAACCTTCTTCAATGCGTCCAAAAATTACCATCGCTTTACATCGCCGATGGCCATCATCGAGCAGGAGCCTGCCAAAAATTAGAAATTCAAGACGGAATTCGACCGATGTTATCGGTTTTGGTGTCGGACCGTGATTTAAAGGTTTATCCTTTTTATAGGCGTATTCTCAACGATCAAAGTCCGCTGCCATTTTGGGATATCCTGGACCAACTCAAATCTCTTTTTCGGCTAAAACCCTGTTCCCTGGAACAAATGTTTTATCAATACCTCCCCGCAGGCCATTTTCTGTTGGTTCATCGCGAGGCTTGTTGGATCCTGCAACCCTTGAACCCGGTGGACCTTCAGATTCCTGATGTGCAATGGCTTCAGGAACAAGTACTTGGACCCATATGCGGGATCAGAGATCCAGGAACCGATGCCCGTTTGGATTTTGGAAGCATGAACATTCCGCTGGATAACTTTCGCAGCGTCTTATACCAAGCACAAACCGAATTCATCTTGGTACCACGTGCACCATCCCCCGAGGAAGTGTTCCGCACAGCAGACAGGGGTGAAATTATGCCCCCCAAATCCACCTCCTTCGAACCCAAAATACCTTCGGGGTTGGTGGCTTACCTACCAAACAACTAAATAGTATCCACCTTCGATTGGCCACCACCGCCCGGTGGGAGCCATTGGTATAAAACAAAAAGCCCCGACCTGTTAGGGCCGGGGCTTTTGAACCAGTCTGGCAACGACTTACTCTCCCACATTTTACTGCAGTACCATCAGCGCAGTAGGGCTTAACGACTCTGTTCGGGATGGGAAGAGGTGTGCACCTACGCTATAATCACCATTGGTTAGTTGTTCGCTTGACGCCGAGGCGACAGGCGTATAACCCTGACATATGAAAAAAAGAAAACAAGAACAACGATAGAATCCTCACACAATCCATTCTAAAAGTATCGAGCAATTAGTACTGCTTGGCTAAAATCCTCTCAGACCTTACACCTACAGCCTATCAACCCCGTCGTCTACAGGGACTCTCATGGAAGACTCATCTTGAGGCGAGTTTCGCACTTAGATGCTTTCAGCGCTTATCTCTTCCAAGCGTAGCTACCCTGCGCTGCAGCTGACACCACAACAGGTACACCAGAGGCTTGTCCATCACGGTCCTCTCGTACTAATGACAGATCCTCTCAATCTTCCTACGCCCACAACAGATAGGGACCGAACTGTCTCGCGACGTTCTGAACCCAGCTCGCGTGCCACTTTAATCGGCGAACAGCCGAACCCTTGGGACCTTCTCCAGCCCCAGGATGTGACGAGCCGACATCGAGGTGCCAAACCTCCCCGTCGATATGAGCTCTTGGGGGAGATCAGCCTGTTATCCCCGGAGTACCTTTTATCCTTTGAGCGATGGCCCTTCCATTCAGAACCACCGGATCACTATACCCTACTTTCGTACCTGATCGACCCGTCGGTCTCACAGTCAAGCTCCCTTATGCTATTACACGCTACGCACGGTTACCAATCGTGCTGAGGGAACCTTTGGAAGCCTCCGTTACTCTTTTGGAGGCGACCACCCCAGTCAAACTACCCACCATACACTGTCCTATGCATACGCAGAGTTAGACTCCAAATAAATAAAGGGTGGTATTTCAACAATGGCTCCCCGACGCCTAGCGACGCCGGTTCACAGCCTCCCACCTATCCTACACATTATTTACCCAAAGTCAATGTAAAGCTGTAGTGAAGGTTCACGGGGTCTTTCCGTCCCGTTGCGGGTACTCGGCATCTTCACCGAGACTTCAATTTCACCGAGCTCACGGCTGAGACAGTGCCCAGATCGTTACACCATTCGTGCAGGTCGGAACTTACCCG